>JANPNY010000176.1:0-5463 GCA_031427745.1 Chitinophagaceae bacterium
CCTGTGCAACTGCCGGTGTGCCGGTGGCTGGAGGGGATGCCGGGTGTGGGGGTGATGGGGGAGGTGCGGGCGGCGGCGGCGGATCTGGCTGTAAAATTATATTGATTATTGAGTTGTTGTTTGCCATTTATGGTTGCAACGTCTGCAAAATCACGGCTATTCTGGCTTCTTTGAATTATATATTTTACCGGTTCTAGTTCTTGGGTAGTAGTCCATTTTATTTCACTGCCTTTTTTTGCTGAATGATTCACAGAAAAATTGACCAGTTTTACCGGAACGATCCCAATAGTTGCAATTACGCAGCCACTTGAAGCTCCAGGACCTGCTGCTGCATACACCAACGGGATATTGCAGGGAACACATGTAAAAGCATCTCCTGTTCCGCCGTTACCCAATGTTCCGGATATTAAAGCAGAGTTAACTATTACTAATGGAGTACCTCCATAGATATTTACAAGTACCCCCTCAGGCCACCCTAACAATAATACACCGCAGCCGCTTGGGCACTGGGGATATAAACTTTGGTAGGCAAACGCCCCCGGAGGACATTGTGCATTGGTGGCTGCTCGACCAAAGAACAGCAATGATAATATTATTAGAAACTTTTTCATGTTACATCAGCATTAGATTTTTCTTTTTTGATGTTTAAGTTGGGATATAGAAATAATTCCTTTCCTTGTTTAATCAAAATATGGCAACTTTAAAATCCTTCCTCAATAAATAATTCCACTGGGTATCGGTTTTGACAGAATGATTAATTCAATTTTGCTATTATTTATTGCTTGGTCTTTTAATAAATGCCAATTCAACCTTTATAACGCATCATTTCAATAAAAATTTCGTTTAGAAATTATTTTTTTATTCATTTAAATAAGTCAGAATTAATTGGTTGGATATTTTTGCCACCATATAATTTCACCTCGTTGTATTTCAAATAAAACTATATTCAGTGATTTTAGTATTAACCTATAAGAAAATAATTCACAGCAAGGGAAAATATCGAAAAATGACCTTAAGTTTTTTAATTTTTAAATTATAATCCATAACTTTGCCGTCCTTTAATTTAGGGTTATTAGCATTTTGTTGATAATCAGCAATTAGAGAACCTTCTCAGCTATAAAACGTTTTATAACAAATATGTCTGCAACTAAATCACCCGCCGCTCAGCGCATCAATTTTGGAAAAGTTGAACTCCTGGCGGAAACACCCGATTTACTCGGAATTCAGATTCAATCGTTCAAAGATTATTTCCAGTTAGAAACTACCCCGGACAAACGTAATGTTGAAGGGCTGTTTCGTGTGTTTAAGGAAAACTTTCCTATCACCGATACCCGCAATATATTCGTTCTGGAGTTTCTGGACTACTTTGTAGATCCACCAAGGTATAGTATTGATGAGTGTATTGAAAGAGGTCTTACTTATGCTGTTCCGTTAAAAGCTAAACTGAGGTTGAGCTGTAATGATGAAGAGCACGTAGATTTCCAGACGATTGTTCAGGATGTATTCCTCGGCAATAGTCCTTATATGACTCCTCGTGGTACTTTTGTAATTAATGGTGCAGAGAGGGTAGTTGTTTCTCAGCTACACCGTTCACCGGGCGTATTTTTTGGACAATCGGTTCATCCGAACGGGACAAAAATTTACTCCGCAAGAGTAATTCCTTTTAAAGGGGCCTGGATGGAATTTGCAACAGACATCAATAACGTAATGTATGCGTACATTGACCGTAAGAAAAAATTCCCCGTAACAACTTTGCTACGTTCAATTGGTTTTGAAACAGATAAGGACATACTCGAACTGTTCGGTATGGCTGATGAGGTAAAAGTTGACAAAAAATCACTTCAGAAATATATTGGTAAGCGCCTTGCTGCAAGAGTTTTACGCACCTGGGTAGAAGATTTTGTTGATGAAGATACCGGCGAAGTAGTAAGTATTGAAAGAAATGAAATTGTATTAGAAAGAGATACAGTGCTGGACGAAAGCAATATTGAAATGATTGCTGATATGGAAGTTAAGAGTGTATTTGTTCAAAAGGAAGAAGTTAGTGGTGATTATGCCATTATCTACAATACTTTAAACAAGGATACTTCTAACAGTGAGTTGGAAGCGGTTCAACATATTTACCGCCAGTTAAGGGGTGCAGATGCTCCGGATAATGAAACAGCCCGTGGAATTATTGATAAATTATTCTTCAGCGATAAGCGTTATGATTTAGGTGAAGTTGGCCGTTACAAAATCAATCGTCGCTTAGGTTTGAATTTTCCTATTGAGAAAAAAGTATTGACTAAAGATGATATCATCGCCATCATCAAAACATTGGTTCAATTAACCAATGGTAAAAGTGAAGTGGATGATATCGACCATCTAAGCAATCGACGTGTACGCACAGTGGGTGAGCAATTATATGCCCAGTTTGGTGTTGGTTTGGCACGTATGGCTCGTACCATTCGTGAAAGAATGAACGTTCGTGATAATGAAGTATTTACCCCGGTCGATTTGATTAACGCAAGAACATTGTCGTCTGTTATCAATTCATTCTTTGGTACTTCTCAGTTATCACAGTTCTTAGATCAAACAAATCCTTTAAGTGAGATAACGCACAAGCGTCGTATCTCCGCACTTGGGCCCGGTGGTTTAAGCAGGGAAAGAGCTGGTTTTGAGGTTCGTGACGTACACTATTCTCACTACGGTCGTCTTTGTACAATTGAAACACCGGAAGGTCCAAACATTGGTTTGATATCTACGCTTTGCGTACATGCCAAAATCAATGATATGGGCTTTATTGAAACGCCTTACCATAAAGTAACAGATGGCAAGGCAGACATGAAGAAAATAACTTTCCTGAGTGCTGAAGAGGAAGATTTAGCTAAGATTGCACAGGCTAATATTCCAATGGATGAAAAAGGGAATTTTATAGAAGATAGAATCAAGAGTCGTCAAACAGGTGATTTCCCTATTTTAGATAAAGGTGATGTGGAATACATGGATGTGGCACCTAACCAAATTGTTGGTCTTAGTGCTTCTCTCATTCCGTTCCTTGAACATGATGATGCCAACAGGGCGCTGATGGGATCAAACATGCAACGCCAGGCAGTTCCTTTAATTCGCCTTGATCCACCAATTGTTGGTACTGGCTTAGAAGGAAAAGCAGCAAGGGATGCAAGGATTCAGTTACATGCAGAAGGAACCGGTGTGGTTGAATACGTTGATGGTAATGAAATTCACGTTCGTTACAACCGCAGCGAAATGCAGCAGTTGGTGAGCTTTGAAGATGATTTAAGAATATACAAAGTAACCAAGTTTATCCGGACCAACCAGGAAACCTGTATCAACTTAAGGCCTTGTGTTGTAAAAGGACAAAAGGTTGTTGAAGGCGATTTCTTAACGGAAGGTTACGCAACAAAAGGCGGCGAGATTGCCCTGGGACGTAATCTGAAAGTAGCCTTTATGCCCTGGAAAGGTTACAACTTTGAGGATGCCATCGTTATTTCTGAAAAAGTAGTTAAAGAAGATCTGTTTACATCTATCCACATCAGCGAATTTGAAACAGAGGTTAGAGATACTAAATTGGGTGAAGAGGAATTAACGCCGGATATCCCGAATGTTAGTGAAGAAGCTACCAAAGATTTAGATCAGAATGGTATTATCAGGATTGGCGCACACGTAAAAGAAGGTGATATTATCATCGGTAAAATTACTCCAAAAGGTGAGAGCGATCCTACTCCGGAAGAGAAATTGTTACGTGCCATATTTGGTGACAAAGCCGGTGATGCTAAAGATGCATCCCTTAAAGCACCAAGTAGTACTGAAGGTGTGGTTATCAACAAAAAGTTGTTTCAACGTGCCAAAAAAGATAAAAATGCTAAGGTAAGAGAGAAGGCAAGTCTGGATAAAATTGAAAAAACACACGAAAAGAACGAAAACGATTTATTAGAATTGTTGGTTAACAAGCTGGCAACGCTTTTAAAAGAAAAAACTTCTGCAGGTGTTAGCAACAATTTTGGTGAAATGCTGATTGGCAAAGGAGCAAAGTTCAATCAAAAGAATTTATCTAATGTAGATTATCTTAACGTAAATCCATTGGGATGGACAGGAGACGCCAAGACAGATGAACTAATCAATGTATTGTTGCACAATTATAGCATTAAGTACAACGAAGAATTAGGCAGGTATAAAAGAGAAAAATTCAATATCAGCATTGGTGATGAATTACCAACTGGTGTATTGAAATTAGCAAAAGTATACCTGGCAGTTAAACGTAAACTGAAAGTGGGTGATAAAATGGCTGGTCGTCATGGTAACAAAGGTATTGTGGCCAAAATCGTTCGCCAGGAAGATATGCCGTTCCTCGAAGATGGAACTCCGGTAGATATCGTTTTGAATCCATTGGGTGTACCTAGTCGTATGAACCTTGGGCAGATTTACGAAACAGTGCTGGGCTGGGCTGGTGAAAAATTAGGATGCAAGTTTGCAACACCAATTTTTGATGGTGCCAGTGTGGATGAAATTGCAGGGTATGTTGAAAAAGCAGGCTTACCAACTTTCGGTCATACTTATTTATATGATGGAGAAACTGGCGAGCGCTTTGATCAAAAGGCAACTGTTGGTATCATTTACATCATCAAATTGCACCACATGGTAGATGATAAAATGCATGCACGTTCAATTGGGCCATATAGTTTGATAACCCAACAACCGTTGGGTGGTAAGGCTCAGTTTGGTGGACAGCGTTTTGGTGAGATGGAGGTTTGGGCTTTGGAGGCTTATGGTGCTTCTAACATTTTGCAGGAATTGTTGACGCTTAAATCTGATGACATCATCGGAAGGGCAAAAACTTACGAAGCAATTGTTAAGGGTGATAATATTCCAAGACCAGGTGTGCCGGAATCATTTAACGTATTGGTGCATGAATTAAGAGGATTAGGATTAGATCTAACTTTTGAATAATATAGTCAATGGTCAATGGTGAATAGTCAATATTTCACCGTTGACCATTAAATCATTCACGGACACAGCTGCTCAAAGCTGAAAAAGTACAAGTGAGTGACACAACGATGTTGAATAAAGGCTAAATGATCGTTCCCAAAGAATTATCAATTATCAATTAAAAAATTATCAATTAGCAAATATGGCATTCAAAAAAGAAAACCGCCCCAGATCTACTTTCTCTAAAATTACAATTGGTCTGGCTTCTCCGGATAGTATTTTAGAAAGAAGCTTTGGTGAGGTGCTAAAGCCCGAAACCATCAACTACCGTACTTACAAGCCAGAAAGAGATGGTTTGTTTTGCGAAATAATTTTTGGACAAGTTAAGGATTATGTATTTGCTTTCGGATAATACTAGCGCATCCGTTATAAAGGAATTGTGTGCGACAGATGTGGTGTTGAAGTAACTGAAAAGAAGGTACGTCGTGAAAGAATGGGACACATCAAATTGGTGGTGCCTGTTGTGCATATTTGGTA
>JANPNY010000177.1:0-6644 GCA_031427745.1 Chitinophagaceae bacterium
TAAAGTAAGTTTATATATGCCGGGTGCAGCAACATTAATAGAAGGCTGGTCGTCTGGAGTAGTAATTAATCCGCCGGGAGGTGCTGTCCATTTAAAAGCAAGTCCAGTTAAAGTTGGATCGCCCACGCTTGTGATACCATCAAAATTATATGGCTTGTCAGGGCCTGCTGCGCCAAGGGCTGCAGGAAGCGCATTTACAGTTACGGTAGCGGTTATTGTACATCCATTGCTGTTTTTGTACGTAATTAAACTTGTTCCTGCAACAGTTCCCACTGCGGTAACTACACCTGAATTGCTGATAGTTGCAACTGATGTATTTGCTGAAGTCCATGGCGTAATAGGGTCTGCAGTTGCTGAACCTGCCAACGCTGTTGTTGAACCTACGCAAACATTTAACGTACCTGATATAGTAGGGAGGGCATTTACGGTAACTGCAGCAACATTTGAGGTTATACTTCCACATAAGCCCGTCACAACAACATCATAATTGCCGGCGTCCGCCACAGTTGCATTTGTTAATGTAAGAGCAGATGTTCCCTGTCCGCTAATTACTCCTCCGTTGGTAACTGCTATACCTGATTTTCGCCAGGAATAACTTAGCCCTGTTCCGGTAGCTGCAACACTAATAGTTTGTATGCCGCTTCCACTGCAGGTTGCAGCCGGTGCGACAGGCTGGCTGGTAATTGCCGTAGATGAGCAGGTAATAACAGTAGTAGGCGCATAAACAATTGTTACGCCATCCTGAATATTTACCTGTGTACCGCTCCACAATGCACCCTGAATGGCCATCGCAGGACCATTTGGGGTTCCGATTTTGATGCCGGCATACGGCACCCAAACTGAGCCAAACCAACTGGAAGTATTACCGTTACCATTAGAGCCGTTCGACATACTAAAAGCGACAGTTTTATCGTTTGCATTGCTTGATCCGGTACCCTGTACTTCTGTGTTAATCCGGGTGGGAGAACCACCAATGATGCTGCAACTAAGTTTGTTCAACAAAGCTTCACCATATACATAAATCAAGAATTTACCTGTTGTAGTAGAATTGAAATTAAAAACGAGCTTGCTGTTTGGTCCGGTCGCTGTAATGGATTTAAAAACATAAGTTCCGGGCCCATTTAATGTTACCGTAACATTTCCTCCGATTGTTAGATTACCGTAACTGTTTGGACTAATGGTACTTGATGTCGTAATATCTAATGTTCCTGCCGCAGGGAAAATTGTGACGATAGGCAGGGCAGTAGGTAGAACCGGCAGTGTAGGTGTGCCAGTTCCCGCCTTTGTAACAGCTCCCAATGTATAGTTTTTGTTGGTAGGATTGGTAACTGTTCCGACAACAGTTCCACCCCCGATTACAATATTTCCGTTTACATCAATATTCCCCGTAAAGTTTTCACTTGTCCCTGCCGAAAAAACCGTTGCCGCTAAAGGAGTAATATTGTTAGCCCCGGTAATTTTACCATTCACCACGTTGCTGTTGGCCAATGCTACAGTACCCCCGCTATAGAGGTTAGTTTTATTTGTACTAATGCCAGCATTCATAGTTCCGACAGATTTTATTAAGGTGTAACTACCGATAGAGCCCCCTCGTATAAAAGAACTCCCCACCTGAACACCCAAACCTGGTGCGGCAGGCGCTGTTTGCAATGGTTGCACACTGGTGCCGGCACCACCCCATATCACATAATCAGTGATAGTTGTAGGGCTTTGTGCATGTAACAGCACGCTCGAAAAAAACAAGAAAAGTAGGAATGATTTTTTTTTGGAATTAGTAGTAAATGTCTGTTGCATAAAAAGATTATTAAACGTGTTAGGTGTAAATTAATAAGCTTTTCACGGGTTGTTGGGATTTAAAAAAACTCCTGAATAAATAATTATTTAACTAATTATTTTGGCCAAAAAATTGATAGGATATCGAATATATTATGCAAAACTTAAATCGTCCGCCCTGGAGGGTACATGCAGATTTTTAGAAGAGATATTGACGTGCCTGATTTTAAAGTTGCTAAAGTACCATTTTATTGATAATTTAAAAAAAATAACTTCTAATAATTGTAAACTTCCTACGATCAACGTAAAAATACTTTCGTTATTAATAAAACGAAAGGCTCTAAGGACGAACAGGTTTAAAAACTGTCCGGAGATAGGTATATATTTATCAGCGGGGGCCATGTAATCAAATGTGTTTTGCAAAAGCGTTTTTGACACAAGACTAAAAAGAAGAAAGGTTAGTAAAGCCCGGCGATATTTAATTTTTTTACTGGCTCTCTCAAACGCCGCGACGACTTAGTATGATATCGATGATTGTTCAGAAATTTCGTTTGCAATTTCTCCCATGAGGGTATATCGGCAACAATGCCAAAATGCAAAAATTCCAGTTTGAGGTTATTGGAGATGGTAGAAAAATCGTCTCTTCCTAAATAATCGAGGTCTGCATCGCAAATAATCTGCTGAAGCAAAGTGGTGGGCATCTGGGGCACTCTTGTGGCTAAAATTAAATCGCATACCAATTGTTTTTCAGGATCGGTAATGTCAAAATGAATGGCGTCTTCTAAAAAAATTTCGCAGCTTAAAACCTCATGATTGGCGTAGCCTCTCAAAAAACCGGTGTCATGATATATAGCAGCAACGTTGAGCAGAAAAGTTTCTTTTTCAACTATTGCTTCGTCCCGGGCAATTCGTTTAGATTGGGCAATTACATCTACAGTATGTTCAAGACAATGATATGTAAGTGCAGGGTCTAATGCCTGCAATTGTATCAAAACCTCTTTTTGCATTCTTTCAAGATTATAGCTGGGCATCTTGTTATACTATTTGTATTTACAAATTGGGTGCAATCAATTGAAAAACATTGTTGTGTGGTTATATAAATTTCTTTCTCTCTTTTATTTATTCAGGAAAAATTGGAGAAGTCAAGACCGTTTTACAAATATTGGCTAATGCTGGTGAATCGTTCGTTGTAATTATACTGCAAGTAAACCGTTAATTTAGGCAAAATAATATTACAAAAAAAATATCGATACTTTTCGGGTACATTTCAAATTGTTACTGGGCAATGTGGACACAAACCAGGGCGGCGTTCGAATGCTACGTCGAAATTACCCTGGTAATCAATTATGCATTTTTATCAGGCGCATAAATAGTTGCATTCAAACCTTCGTGCAAAGTATGCAATAACACTTCGTGCCCGTTTTCTCCAGCCAGCAAAACAGTTTCTCCCAAAAAAAGACCGTCCTCCTCTTCCATCTGTACGCTCTTAATTTTATCACCCAACAAGGGCTTCCACACCAGGCTGTTGGTACCTATCCGGCTATCGTATTGTATCAATCCATTAAACTCTTCTTTCAGTTTTTCATTGGTCTTCCTCAAATCGATACCAGTAGTTACCTGCAAATCACCCGAATCTTCTTCTTTTGTAATAATAAGGAGCAACCCTTCCTGGAACCTTATTTCAATGTATTCAAGAAACCGCAATTCTTCTGCAGGTATCGCCTTGTTTACCCAAAAATGATAAAGGACCTCTTTAATACTTTTGCCCTCCATTTGTTTAAAACTCGCCAGTTGTTCGGTAGATAAATACATTGGTTGATGTTTTTTAGTGGCTGCCTGATTATTTAACCGGCACTCACAATATATAAAAAAAGCACCCCAAAAAAGGAGTGCTTTGTATTGACAGCCTAAGCTTATTATTTTGAAACCGTTACTGGCTTTTTGATTATACTTTTTCTAAACACAACAAAAGCAAAAACGATACCGACTGCTAAAAAACCAAGGTTCATATTATCGTCAAACGGTACATCCGGATTGCCGCCGGGTGCCGGATCGGCTAACACCGTACTACCACCAACCGGTCGTAAAGCAGGATTAGTAGGATTGGCACCTGGTCTTTGTTGCTGCGTTTCAACAGCAGGTGTGCTGCTGCTGTTACCTCCCCATGGGCTTGAACTTAAGCCACTGTTTGTGGAAGAACCTGATGGCCTTTCCACCTGTGGATCTTCCTGCACTGGCTGATCTTCAGCCTCCTGGCTAAAACCTACAGCAGGTAACAAAGCTATAGCAACTGCTATTGCGAAACTCCTGTAATTAATAAAATATCTTTTCATAAAAAAGGACGACGATGTATTTTAACTGCTTTAATTTTTTATTTATGGATATCAACCAGCAATTTCTGTACCTGTTTTATTGGGAGCGGTTATCGATTATCGAATAAATTTATTAAATAATGAACGAAGATAAACTAAAGGTTTAAAAGAACGACCATTTGGTGGATTTATTGTTAAACTTTTTACTACAGTCGTGTAATATTAATACGGCGGATAGTTTTACGCTCCGATAAAATGAGGATCGATAACAGCGTCTGGAATACTATCACTTTTAATCTTGCAAAAGCCGATTGCTCCGGCAGCAAATACTTATCTTTAAAGCGACCGGAGCAATAGAATGCCTGCTGCGGCAAAATTTATAAATGACGTAGCCCTGAAGATGAATGCCAACATAATAACCAAAAAAATCAAAAACCATCAGCTTGTATAAACTAATTGCAATCGTACAAAAAGACAGGGCATTACAATTGATCCTTTTAGCAGGGGTAGTGATACAACTATTAACTGCTATTACTGCCCATGGATTTTTTCACCCCGATCAGCATTTTCAAATAATAGAATTTTCTTCTTTACAGTTACAAAAAGAAAGCTACGCCACCCATATATGGGAGTACCACAGCAAGATAAGACCGTCATTACAGGTGTATATCTTTTCCGGTTACGAGTTGCTGTGCAGCACTGTTGGCATTACTGATCCTTTTAAACAACTCACCCTGCTACGGATTATCCAGGGAATAGGTATGCTGCTTGCATTCAACTGCATGGCCATTTGGTATTTTGGCAAGGGAGAAAAAATGGTGCTGTATATTGTTTTGTTGCTGCTGAATTTTTCCTGGTTTTTACCTTATAGCAGAACCATGTTCAGCTCCGAAATTACCAGCAGCCTGTTGTTTTTTACCAGTTTCTTTTATTTTCATCGCAAGGCTGTTAACCAAACAATCCATACAAAAACACTTGTTTTAACCGGGTTGCTGTTTGCCTTTAGCTTCTTTTTACGGTTTCAACTAGCCTTTGCTATAACCGGTTTTGGTTGTTGGTTGCTACTTGAAAAAAAATATGCCTGGATTGCCTACGCAGCAGCAGGTTTCATTATCGGCGTACTAATCAATATGGCGTTGGACTATGGCTTTTACAACCAGTTAGTGTTTACGCCTTACCTGTATTTTAAAGTAAACATATTGGAAGGTAAGGCGGCCTCCTTTGGCGAGCAGGGTTTTACGTATTACCTAACTGCCCTCCTACTGTTTTTAACAGTGCCGCCATTAAGTGCGCTGTTGCTTTTTTATTATGGTAAGATAACCTTTCAGCAGTTTAAAAACCCACTTGTATTAACGGTGTTCTTTTTAATTGCAGGTCATTTTTTAATTGGCCACAAAGAAGAAAGGTTTATGTTTACGGCCATCAACATCTTACCTATTATTATTGGTTTTGGCTTGCCCGGGATATTAAATTTTTACGATACCAACAAAACAGGACGGCGCATGTTGAAACCGGTGATTGTTTTTAGTGCGCTACTAAATACGTTCATGCTGATTACCATCATCTTTACGCCTTACTGCCAAACAGTAAACTTTGCACATGCGCTTAATCAGCAGTTTAAAAATCAGCCAACTTACATTTATTGCCTTAGCAGAACAGTACTTGAAACAGAAAGTGGCTTACCCCTTATTTTTTATAGAAATGCAAGCAGCATCCACTATGTAAAAATAAACGGCAACGATAGCTTGCGCTACCTACAGCCGGCGCCAGTTTGGCTTGCAGCTACTTACAACCAGATAAAATCGGATAAGAAAATGATTGATAGCCTCGGTTATAAACCGGTTGCATTTTCATCGCAATGGCTATGGAATCTTAATACGTTCCTGGATGAAAAAAAGGCGAATACCATTAATGATATTTGGGTATTGTATAAGAAAGAATAAGCTATGTTGGTTTAACGGGATGCTTCGGTGAAAGACCTCACCCCTAACCCCTCTCCGAAGGCAGAGGGGGACCTGACCCTGACAATTTATGGCTCTTATTTTCTGACGGGCAATTTTTTATTTTCTAGTTCTTTCAAGCGAAACCATGGCACCGTGATAAGTATAATCCAAAAAAATGAAGCCAGGTTTTAAAGCCCGTCTTCCTTTTAAATTTCGATAAATGTTGGCAATAGGTGACCTCACCCCTAACCCCTCTCCAAAGGCAGAGGGGGACCTGACCCTGACAATTCATGGCTCTTATTTTCTAACGACCAATCTTTTATTTTCTAGTTCTTTTTATGGAAACATTCCTACTGTTAAAAGTATAATCCAAAAAAAGGAAGCGGGTGCATTTCAAATTGTCGCCAGTTGGTGTCCTCCACTATGAATGTTCGAAAGATTTTAGTCTTTTGTAGTACATTGAAAAATATACGGTAAATAATGTCACCCCTTCAGGGTTTCCTATAGGCTTGTGCTTCTTTAGGCTATATTAATGTCAGCCTTTCAGGCTTTAAAATCCCGAAGGGCAATGTCATTAAGTTAAGGACAGTAAGCGCAAATAAGGTAATAAGGTTCA
>JANPNY010000178.1:0-6219 GCA_031427745.1 Chitinophagaceae bacterium
TAAAAACCGGGCAACTAGGCGAACAACTGGGTGCTGCCTACCTTGTAGAAAAAGGCTACCTGGTTCTTGCAGTTAACTGGAGGCATTCCCGTTGGGAAGTGGACGTTATTGCCGCCAAAGAAAATGTATTGCACTTTATAGAAATTAAAACAAGAAGAAGCAAGCAATTTGGATTGCCGGAAGAAAAAGTTGGCAAGAAAAAAATAATGAACCTGATAAATGCTGCTGAAGAATATCTATATCAAAACCCACAATGGCAGCGAATACAATTTGATATTTTGGCCATTACCATCCTAAACAACAATAACCCTGAGTATTTTTTGATAGAAGATGTGCATGTTTAAGGAGGCAAATTGCTGGTTTAGAGGTTTAGGGGGTTAGAGGGTTTAGTGGTTTAGACGGTTAGTGATTTTTAGGTTGAATATTTCTAGGAACAAGCATCAACTTTTAAAGTTTACGCCATCAGCACTTTCATCTTTTCTACCATTTTATAAGTAGCCGGGCAGTACTCAATATTTTGCTTGTGTACATGCAAATAATCAAGCGGTTTCTTTTTGGTAAGATGGGGAAAACCAGCACAATCCGAAGGCCTTATCGCATAAATCGAACATTTATTATCTAACTTGTTTAAAAACTGGCAGGGTTGTTTTATATTTTGCCAGTCACCGGCCTTTTTATCGTAAGTAAGCCATTTTTCTTTAAACGCAGGTACAGTAAGATTAAAATGAGCTGAAATTCTTTTTAAATCTGCAGGTGTAAAAGTTGGTGTCATTTTTTTACAACAATTGCCACAGGTAAGACAATCTGTTTCTGCCCAAACTTCCTTATCTACCTCTACTAACATAGCATGTAAACCTTTGGGAGCTTTCTTTTCTAACCTGGTTAAAAAAGATTTGAAGGATCTTTTATTGCGCTTTACTTTTTGCCTGAAAGAGCGAATGTTAACTTTCATATTATTTTAAACTGATGTGATACGAATATAGGGAAATATGGCGACTGGGAATTTGGAATTGATTGACAAAGTTGACAGGGTTGATGCTGTTGATTAAGATTACTGCATTGATGAAGTAGAAACAGTTAATGAAGTTGATAGCGTTGATAGTTTCGTAAAAAATTAGTTTAGCCAATACTTTATAGCAAAAATCAGCATGTTATAAATCATAAATCACAGACTTAAAATGAACCATGAATAATCGCTGCCCCGTTCGTAATTTGCACCTATGTGGCTGGCATATAAAAAAGGTTTTAAAGCTTATCTCCAACTGGAAAAATCATTAAGTGCAAACTCCGTGGAAGCTTACCTGCACGATATAGAAAAACTAACTGCCTTCCTGGAAATATCAGGCAGTAAAATTAGTCCGACCGAAATTACGCTTCAACACCTTGAACAATTTATAGAATGGATTAGTAAACTGGGCATGGTTCCCGGCTCACAGGCAAGGATCATTTCGGGGTTAAGAAGTTTTTTTAAATACTGCCTGCTCGAACAAATCATTACCATCGATCCGGCTGCATTGGTGGAAGCGCCCAAACTAAAAAGAGCCTTACCGGATATCCTTAGCTTTAATGAAATTGAAACAATTATTCAGCAAATAGATTTGAGTAAACCCGAAGGTGGCCGTAACAAAGCCATACTGGAAACGCTGTACAGTTGCGGCTTACGTGTAACAGAACTGGTAAATTTACGGCTGAGTTGTCTTTACCTCGATGTGGGTTTTATTAAAGTAATTGGCAAGGGCGACAAAGAAAGACTGGTACCCATTGGCAGTGATGCAATCAAATACATTAACATTTACAGAGAAACCATCCGGGTACACGTAGCCATCAAAAAAGGGAATGAAGATATTTTGTTTGTAAACAGAAGAGGTGGGCAGTTGAGCAGGGTAATGATATTTTTAATTATAAAAGGTTTGGCAAAAAAAGCAGGCATTAATAAAACCATTTCGCCCCATACTTTCCGCCATTCATTTGCTACACACCTGGTAGAGGGAGGGGCAGACTTACGTGCCGTGCAGGAAATGCTGGGCCATGAGAGCATCACCACCACAGAAATCTACACCCATTTAGACAGGCATTTTTTACGGGAAACCTTACACCAGTTTCACCCTGCATTTAAATAAAATGGTTGATGGGAGATTAACGAAATAATGGTTGCGGAAGTGGACAGAAATCCATCGCTATTTTTGATCCAGTATTACTTCCTTAGGTTGAAAAGAAGCAACATCTTCCTGGTAAATATTTTTTACATTACTCCTGTAGTTTTTAAACATGCTCATCCAGCGTAATTTTAATACACCGATTACACCTTCTTTTATAATACCCTTGTTCATTTTACTTTCACCCAGCTTGCGATCCTGGAAAGTAATGGGCACTTCAGCTATCAGGAAATTTAGTTTCCATGCGGCAAACTTCATTTCAATTTGAAAAGCATATCCTAAAAAATGAATAGCAGAAAGATTAATCGCCTCCAGTACTTCTCTCCTGTAGCAAACGAAACCTGCAGTTGGGTCCATAATTGGCATCCAGGTAATAAGCCTTGTATACAAAGAAGCTCCTTTAGATAATAGTATTCTATCGGCGGGCCAGTTTACCACAGCGCCCCCTTTTATATATCTTGAACCTACGGCAATACCGGCGCCTTTTTTACAAACTTCATACAACCTTTCCAGGTCGGCAGGGTTGTGAGAAAAGTCTGCATCCATTTCAAACACAAATTGATAACCGTTTTGTAGTGCCCAGCGAAAACCATGAATGTAGGCTGTACCAAGGCCCTGTTTACCCGTACGTTCCTCGATAAATAACTGCCCTGGGTATTTTGTAAATAATGATTTTACAATGGCAGCGGTACCATCGGGAGATCCGTCATCAATCACTAAAATGTGATACCGTTGTTGCAAAAGAAACACTGCATCAATAATTTTCTCAATGTTTTCTTTTTCGTTAAAAGTCGGTATGATGACTAGTTTCTCCAATGCTGTTTAATAATAATTGGTTACGAAAGTACAGTTTGTCGGTTGATTTGAAATCAACATATTTCCAACATTTTGCATTTAAATATTCTTTAACAAGGTTCTGTTTAATATTTCAGTAAGCTTTTGCTTGGTGTGCAAAGGAAAATCGCCCCTCATCATCCAGTCATAATATTGAGGCTCCGCTTTAAGCACATCCGTTACCGGTCTTCCTTTATGCTTTCCAAAGTTGAACACTTCCACTCCTTTATCATCAAATAAAAAGCGGCGGGCATAGTCCACAATCTTCTCCTCTCCTATCGAATTTAAAATGGTATCAATGGTGCTTCCGAGGTGTGGGTACCGTTCTAACTGAGATAAGAAAACATCAATTGTGGCATTTACATCCGCCTCGGCACTGTGTGCATCAATCAACTCTTTCTGGCAATAAAATTTATAGGCAGCCGATAACGTTCTTGGCTCCATCGTATAAAAAATATGCTGTACATCTATCATGCGGCGTTTGCTTAAATCCACCTCCATACCTGCCCTTAAAAATTCTTCCATCAACATGGGGATATCAAAACGATTGCTGTTGTAGCCACCCATATCACAGTTCTCAATAAATTGCTTTAGTTCGTTTCCTGCCTGCTTAAAAGTTGGTGCGTCTTTTACCATTTCATCAGTAATGCCATGTATATCGGTCGTTTGTTTTGGAATGGGCATTTGTGGATTGATGAGCTTACGTTTTACCTGGCGGGTTCCATCGGGTAAAATTTTAATCATGGCCACTTCAACAATTCTGTCGGTTGAAAGATTTACACCAGTTGTTTCTAGATCAATAAAGGCAACCGGACGGGTTAATTGTAAAGACATTGAGAGAAATATTGATTGTTTATAAACAGATTTAAAGAATTTAAAAAAGTATGCAGCAGCCTTTTGAAAAAATATGCAACTGACAGGTGACAAACCTAAAGTTAATTTCTGACATATTCACTAATTCAGTCTTAAAATAAGCTACTATTATTATTAAAAAAGTATCTCCCCCGGTAGTAGCAACTCTACCTGCCAACAACATTTTACCTGCTAACAGCCAATGGCTAAAACAAACCCTGCATACGATTGAAATCAAATCATTTGTTACACACTGTATCTTTGCGCCATGTTTACAAAATTAGCCGGCTGGGATGATACAATTGTTGCATTGGCAACCGCACAGGGCGTTGGTGCGATTGCTGTTATTCGGCTGAGTGGTTCCGATGCCATTGACATTATTAACCAGCTGTTTCTATCAAAAAATCTTACCAAACAACCCTCTCATACACTACATGTTGGTGTGCTTACTTTTGAAAACAAACCATTGGATGAAGTGGTTGTTTCCCTGTTTAAAAACCCTACCAGTTATACCGGCGAAAATGTGGTGGAAATCAGTTGCCACGGCAGTCAGGCAATTGCCCAAACCATATTGCAGGCCTGCATTAGCAAGGGCGCAAGACTAGCCAAGCCAGGTGAGTTTACCCAGCGTGCTTTTTTGCATGGAAAAATGGATTTAACACAAGCTGAATCGGTTGCTGATTTAATTGCCAGCAATACCGCTGCACAACAACAGGCAGCATTGCATAATTTAAAAGGTGGTTTTAAAAAAGACTTAATTAGCATCCGGGAAAAGCTGATTGAGTTTAGTGCACTGATGGAACTGGAGTTGGATTTTGCCGAAGAGGATGTACAATTTGCAGATAGAAAAAAATTCAATGAATTGCTGGCAGAAGCAACTACAAAAGTAAAAAAATTGATAGCCTCTTTTAAATTGGGTAACGTGGTAATTAATGGCGTAAAAGTAGCCATAGTTGGCAAACCCAACGCCGGCAAAAGCACGCTGCTAAATACTCTGCTGAATGATGAAAGAGCTATTGTAAGCGCCATTGCAGGCACCACAAGAGACACAGTGGAAGAAACAATCAGCATTAAAGGCATCTTGTTTCACTTTATTGATACGGCAGGCATTCGTAATCATACCAATGATGAAATTGAACAAATCGGCATCAGAAAATCGAAAGAAAAAATTGAACTGGCCGACCTGGTTATATGGCTGGTTGATAAAGATGAAACGGTTGAAAACAATGAAATTAAAAAATCACTATCCCACAAAAATCACCTGGTAGTAATTAATAAAATTGATGACCAGATTATCGATATTAAAAACCCGGATTATTTCTACATTTCTGCCAAACAAAAAATCGGTATTGAAGCCCTTACGAATGCCCTGTATAATAAAGTAGTGCAGCAGGAAATTAATTTAGAAAACACCCTTGTTACCAACAGCAGGCATCTGCAACACTTACTAAAAATTGAAGAATACCTCGAAAGCATTCAGGCTGGTATGCAACAAAACCTCAGCACCGATTTAATAGCACCTGACATAAAACTATGCCTTCAACAAATCGGCGAACTTACCGGGATCATCACCAACGAAACGGTGCTGGATTACGTGTTTAGTAAGTTTTGTATCGGTAAATAATCGTCATTCTCTTGTTTCATAAATAGTTGTTATTGTTCTCTTTAATAATTAATATTCTTCTTTTGTTTGTTGCCAAACTACTCTTTTTTACCTATATTTTTTGTCCAATTGTTACCCTGATTTGTTGCCCACAATGTTTGGCATTAAACAGTTGGAACGTACCAAGAGCAAAGAAGAGCCAGCACCCGAAAAACCCGAAAAGTAAATGAACCGATGCAGTTTCATTCAGGCGATGGTAAACGCAAATTCTTTGAAGCTTTGACCCAAGAATTTACAAGGAAGGAAGCAACCGAAATAGGCACAAAATTTAAGCTATCTGCCAGAACGGTTGATGATGTGCTAAAATCTGCAACCGGGTACACCCTTACCAAAATTAAAGCAGGTTGCTACCAACGAACTTAAAATGGCTTCTTCGGTTTATCAGGAAAAACCACGGGCCATTGCATTGCCAAAAAATAGGAATGATATTAAACGATCAATCCATTTTGCCATTAATCAAAAGTTCACTTTGATACCACGGGCTGCGGCACTTCTTTTGCAAGGCAAGTTGGCAATGGTATGGCTGTAGGTATGTAAAATTATTTTACTGTAACCCCTTATAGCTTTTAAAGTAGTTGAATCATTTGAAATTTCTATTAAAATCGGATAGCTTTTTCGGCTTAAATATAAATTCGGCCCGGCTTTGCGAACAAAATACCTACTCGTATTATTTTATAAAAATTTAGCGTGCATAATTATAGGATGCCTTAGACT
>JANPNY010000179.1:0-1538 GCA_031427745.1 Chitinophagaceae bacterium
CCGTGGTCGGTGTCGCCACCATAGTCGTTAACTTAAGGCTTTTTATTATTAACTTTTAGCACTTCATAATGTGTCTGTTTATTTTTGGGTGCGTCACATAAACAATCCTTAATAAGTGGTAAATAAGTGTGCTTTAGCCAACTTATTATTGATGTTCGTTTTAATAGTACCAGCCTCAATGAGGCTGCAAACTTTATACATCTTTTAAAGAAAATCAGGATGCTTATGCCCTGTTCCTTATCCTGTTTTCGAACATGATTATTGCAGCTTCGAAACAATTCCCAGTTGATTAGTATCCACAGCAACTTAGCCAGCAGCTGGCATTCCAGCCTTTCTTTCTTTACTTTTTTTATTCGGTCTGTTTTAAAAAATGATTTCCAGGTTTTAAAAACCAGTTCTATTTGCCAGCGTAAATAATACGTCTTTCTAATCTCTTCAAATGGCAATATCTTGGCCGATACATTGGTAATAAAAATATTGTATTTCATCATTATTTTAAGAAGTTCCGAAGGTACAGACCCCCTGCTTTTTGTTCTTTCAACGGCCTTTTTAAGACGCCTGCAATATTCGGCATCGCTTACCGGTTCAATAAGCAGCCTGCATGGGATTTTGTTTTTTTCATAAATCATTACATCGAGTTCAAGACTGGCAAGTGCATGCTTCGTGAAATAGGCATCCGTCTTTTTCCAATCAATAGGTTTCTTGGAGTTTATAAATACACCACATTGCGGGGGAAGTCTGTTTAAAAAAAATGCCTCTTTTTCGACAACTGCACATAGATAGGCAGGCGTTATGTACCCAAGATCTCTTATATGTAAATCGCCATTTGTTATTGATTCAACTGTTTCAGTGGAGTCTTGCTGGTCGTTTCTTAATCCTTTGGTCATTTCAAACGATAGCCAGTTGGAACTCACCAGATCGTACTCATATTGCAGACTTATCAAACCGTTTTTCTTGCTGAAATTCCCATAACCTTTGTAGGCCCCATTGTAATTATCAGGCAGGCTGAACTTTGTGGAATCTTTTATTTTTATACGTGGAAAATGAAGTGGTAAAGCCTTGCCCCCAGTATCTTTGGGGAGTTGGTCGCCAAGCATCTCCTGCAATAAAGCCTTGAAAAAATCAACACAGGCAGGTGTAAATTTTTTATGCATAGCTTCTTTGCTGATATCGATATTATAGATTTGATTAAGGTCAGCGGTAAGATCCGGTAAACTAGTATTGACCATATCATTTTCATTAAAAAGAAGCGTGTTCACAAAGCATGATGGCGGCACTTTTCCTTTTCTGGTCATGAACTTATTTTCCCTGGCGATGCGCTCAATTGTCTGTTCGGAAAGACTATTATCAATGATAAACGATATGTCTTTTTTATGTTGATTTACCAACAATTTTTTATCGATTTTAAGCAAGTTTCTCCCATACAATCGTTAACTTGTAGCTGCAAAAGCACCGGAATTCTAAAACTAAAACCAGGTGCTTTTTTAAAATTATGGGGAGAAAATTGAAGAGGTTTATAGCTCCGCAGGGAGCTTTTT
>JANPNY010000180.1:0-3247 GCA_031427745.1 Chitinophagaceae bacterium
CAGCTATTACAATATAAACGCCTTGTATAGTTATGTTGTAGCAAGATTTATTTTTTGTTTTTAGAATATAATAAGATATAAAAACACTTGAAATATTAATGTTTCCAAATATTGGATAATATTGTTACTTAAATATCGTTAAACAAAAAAAAGTCATGCAAATGCAGTTTACAAAAAAAATAGTTGGAGTAATTCTACTTTCCGGTTTATTATTTGGATGTAAGAAAGATGATAATTTAACTACGTTACCACCCCCCGTATTGGCTTCTGTTGAAACGGCAAAATTTGATGCTGCCATTGCTAAAGACTGGATGGTAGTTATTCGTGAAATTGTAAAGACGGAAGGTAAGAACCCACCACAAGCTTCCCGAATTTATGGTTATACCGGTGTAACGTTGTATGAAAGTGTAGTAAATGGAATACCAGAAAATCGGTCACTTGCCGGTCAATTAAACGGGTTGAACAAGCTGCCTTTATTTGCAGGACCGGTTGATTACCCAGCTGTAGCAAATGAAGCACTCTACAATGTTTCGAAAGAAATTTTTGGCGTATTGAAGCCGGTAAATCTAACCCGCCTTGATTCTATACATACAGTTAATCTTACTAGCAGAAAAACCGGTAACGAGCAGGTAACCATTGATAATTCTGTTGAATATGGCAAACAGATAGCTACTGCTATGTTAACCTGGATATCAACTGATAATTTTAAAGAAACAAGAACAATGACTTATGTTGTTCCTTCCAGGGTTGGGAATCCGCAGTTTTGGGCACCTACAGATGCCGTAAACCTAAACCCTGCAGAACCTTTCTGGGGGCAGCTCCGGTGTTTTTCCATGACAAGTGCCGATATGTGTGAAGCACCAGGACTTGTACCGTTTAGTACTGTTCCCGGATCTGCTTTTTACAACCAGGCTATGGAAGTATTTACTGTTAATCAAAACCTTACCCAGGGCCAAAAAGATATTGCAAAATGGTGGGCCGATGGGCCAAGCGTAACAGCAACACCCTCCGGACATTGGGTAGGTATTGAAAACGATTTAACTGTAAACCTGCGACTTAACCTTGCAACAGCGGCTGCTATGTATTCCATGGTTGGTATTGTTGAAGCGGATGCATTTATTTCCTGCTGGTATTCAAAATATAAATACAATTTGCTTAGGCCGGCAACATATATTAGGGAATTTATAGCAGGTAATGCTACCTGGTCATCTTTGTTGCCTACTCCTTCTTTTCCTGAATATCCATCAGGGCATTCGGTTTCATCTGGCGCTTCCAGCGAAGTGCTCACATCTATGTTAGGCAACCTGTCTTTTACGGATAGAACCAATACTTACTTTGGATTTACACCCAGGTTTTATACCTCATTTTATGAAGCCGCAGATGAAGCTGCTTTGTCGAGACTTTACGGAGGTATACATTACCGGGAAGCAAATGAAACTGGCATCAAGCAGGGGCGTGCCATTGCTCAATTTTTATTAAGAAGAGTTCATTTAAAAAAATAGCCAGACTTTTCTTTTTCTGCAAACGTGTAGATGCGGTTTGTTTTATTTGTTATTCCACAAATAATTAAACAGCGTGTCCGATGCTTTCAAATATTGTTCCTGGGTTGTTTCTTTTAACCACCATACTTTCATCGAATCGCTTTTTGTAATGCTGGCATCTATATTTTTAAAAAAATTATTGTTCTTCCACATGGGTCTTTTTTTCCAGGGAGCATTAATGTAATGGATTGCCTTAATTATTCCGGGGTTGTTATGCACTGTTCTAAAAAAAGGAATAAACCATTCCTTCCAGGCCAATGCTACATCTGCATTTTGGGTAAGATCAAGATTCTTACTAACGCCATTTGCATCTAATATCACCGGCGATGCTTCCGCAATAAACAATGGTTTATTATGATCTTTTGCAAACTGAATCATCGGATGATTTTCCTCTTCGGCTGTAAAAAAAGAATAGGCTACCCAATCAACATATTCATCCCCCGGATAAAATTCGTCGAACGTTTTCCTGTTGGCACCTACCGCTTTCGATTGCCAAACATATGCCACATTTGTCACCCCCATTGAATCTAATTTTTTACGAATTCTTCTAAATGCCGGGATGTAAAATTCTTTTTTATAATGATTCCATTCAAAACCATCAAACTCGTATCCCACCCGTAAAAAAACAGGGCGCTTATCAAGGGCTTTAATCCAATTACCCAACTTGTAAATCAGGCTATCATGGCCTCCTGTTGAGGTAATACTATCATTGCCATTTCCTATATCTAAACCAATGGCCAGGCAGGAGTTTTTAAAATCCTTGTCTGCAACAGTTATGGCCATGTTTTCCGGACCATCGCCCCAATCAGTCAGTTCCGTTAAACCGTCCAATCCATGAAGCACTGCACCAAAAGAATTCCCGCTTTTCATAAAATTGCTGTATTGCACAAAGCCTCCGGGTGCCGGGTAATGATCAAAATACCCATCCCGATAATTTTCTGTTCCGCCGATGGCTTCCAGCTCTTGTCCGGCAAATAAAATTACTTTGCCATCAGCCGGTTCAAACTTTGCAGGCCTTTTTCCACCAAGAAAATTATTGGCTGTTTTACCAGCCTCTTGAAAATTGCAAGCGCATAACATGCCAGCGAAAAAAACAAGAACACTTACTTTAAAATAGGGAATCATCATAACGTTTTTTTCTGCTAAAAAAATACTCAATAGCAGTTTTATTTATATTTTCAGGGAAGATAAACAAACCTTATCTTAATACAAACCTGTACCCTAACTGTAAGACCAAATGGGTGTTAAAACTGATGCAACTGCCACCAATCTATTTTTCGAATTCAACAATATGCTCCGAAGCATATTCGTCATCGCCGGGTTTGATCCTTTTTACAAAAAAGCGGGCTTTTTTCCCCAGCTTTAAACAAGTCCGTTTCTCTTTAATGTCCTCTTCACTATTAACAGGTTGTAAAGACGGATACCATAATATATAGCCTGGTTTATCAAAAAAAAGCTGTGGTGTAGTCCACTCCTGGCTGTTGGCTCCTTCGGTTAAATGGACGTTTTTGTTGAAAGAAATATACACCTGGCTGCCCACCCACGATTTGCCTACTACTTTCCCCATCATCATTACCCAGCAATTGAGGTAGGAGTTCCAGCTAACGGATGGGCCCCAATGAAAACCGCCGGTGGGAGATGATGCAGGCCCGCCGCCCTTTTCTCTTGGTATTTGTAAAGAAGCAACAGGTTTTCCAAAACTATTA
>JANPNY010000181.1:0-1842 GCA_031427745.1 Chitinophagaceae bacterium
CAATGTCCAGCCCCACTATTGGCAATACCAATGTTACCTGCTGGCCTTCGTCTAAGTATTTGTCAAACCAAGTATTTGCATGAGTTTTCGGCTTAACACCAATGCTGAATTGTAAGCATAAAGTTGATTCATATCCTTATACCTTATTTGTCTAAATGTCATGATAAAAAGAGATAGAAAGTAGTCGTTCTCTAACTTAATGTAAGGTTGTTTAATGGCATTATTACGAATACTTTTTACTAATTCCAATAAGTCTAATATTTCAGGTCGTGTTGTTTTTGTAAATCGGGTTGAGCGTTGAAAACTTGAATCAAGAATAAGTTCACTTTCAATATTGATTAACTCTTCTTTTTCTAAAAATGAAGGGAAATGCTTAAACTTTATTGAACACTCCAAAGAAGCATGGTCAATTGGCGAATGTTTTTTTCCTGTGAAGCCAAAGTCAATTAGATAGATGCCTTTATTGTCCTTAAAGAAATTGTCAGTATGAAGGTCGCCATGGCAAATTTTAATATCAAAGTCGTCTTCATAATTCCAAATAGATTTGAAATTCTTAATTAGTTCATCATTCTCAATTTGAGGTCTAGTTTTATTTAGTATTAGACAAATTTGGCTAAAAATCTTTTCTTGGTTAATATATTCAGAATATAATTCAGATACTTTCAATCGCTTTTTTTCGACGATATTTGACCAAGTTCCATACAGGTTTGTTTCGTTGAACAATGAATCAATTAGTTCCACTTTAGTTCCAAAAAAAGGGTTACTAGTTTCACTGACAATATCACTATAGGAATATGATTCTTTTTCTGTGTCTGCAATGGCATAGCCATACAAAATACCCTCATGAGTTAAGGTTTTTGTGTAATGACATTCATAGTCGTTAAACCCTTTATAACCTCTTATGAATTCATCGAAATTCTGTTTCTCTTTTTTGATTTTTCTTTCTTCATCTATTTCACTATACTTAATTATATACCGTTTTTCATACTGTTCACCCAATTCCTTTTTGGGCCTGATTTCTATAACTTTTGAGCCACTATTCCCACCTTTTAAGGTCTTATAAAGAACCAAGGGTGTTTTAAAGTTTGTTGCAAGTTTCTTTACAATTTTTTCTTCTTCATGTTTAAAAGCTCCGTTAGATAGTAATGTGCAACATACATACTGTATTTCATCAATAAATTCATCTTTATCAATACTTCTATGATAATCGCTTTGTATAACTCCCTTCAAATATTTAAGTGAAATGTTTTCAAAATAATTAAAACTAGAAATCAAGATATTTATATTGTTAATCAATTCCTTTTCTTCCTCCCTGTTATTTATCCTTGGCATCAAGAGTAAAAGACACAAGTAATTATTATCAGAATTATCTATTTTGCTTATTTCATCTAAAAAATCAGAAATGGTTTTGAAAATGGTTTCAGTAGAAATTGATTTAATTATTTTCTTTTTGATGGGCTCAACAATAAAGTACTTGTCATACAGGACAAGTAGTTTATAGGGTTTTAATGGATTATTTTCTAATTTAAGAATCGAATATCCTTTATAGACATTGAAATGCTCATTAATGTTATTGACTACTTCTTTGTAAAGGTCTATAAAGCCCAAAAGAACCTGGGTTTCTATTGTTTCAATTGCGGGTTCACTTATAGCGTCGGAGTTGGTTTCTTGGCTTTCAGTAAAGTCAGAAAGGTTAAACCCCTTTATCGGGGTGCTGCGCATATAACAATTAAAGACCCTGATAGAGGGCAACTTGAGCTTGCCATTTCCGGAACAAATTTGACATCGGTAAACTGGTTGGACTCCAAAGGAATTGAAGCGTATGTGATCCACACCTCATCG
>JANPNY010000182.1:0-5020 GCA_031427745.1 Chitinophagaceae bacterium
CTCAATAGCTTTAGTGCTAAACCTCGTCGCAATGACGAGGCAGGCACTTGTGTCCCTGATAGTAAATAAATATTCTAAACTTATTGGATGGATAAAATTTATCTTCTATAAAAAAGAAACAAGCGTTTTAAAAATATTGGCCTGGTCGAGTTGTTGAGCAAGCCCTAAATAGTTCGAAAATAAAGGTTGTTGTGGCCTTTATTTTCTTGTTTTTGATTGAAGTAAAAAGAAGGCAGTGTACAATACAATAGCGTAAACGTTTTGCAATCTCAATAATTAATCGTGCAATTAAACAATCAATTATTTCATTTAAAAAACTACCAATCAAAAAATGTTTTTAGCAACTACCTTATCAATACTACATATCCTGTAAAAAGGTGCTTTTGCTTTTTAGTATTAATGATATAGCAATAGGTGCCGCCAGACATTGGTTGACCCTGACTGGTACCATCCCAGGGATTGTTATATCCTTTGGAATAAAATACCAAATGGCCATAACGATCAAAAATACTCACTTCGCAATCCGGATAATAACTAAGGTATTTTATACGCCAATAATCATTAAGGCCATCCCCATTGGGTGTAAAAGCATTTGGTATAAGTGGATCTAATAAAATCTTTACAAAAAGCCTGCTACTGTTACTGCAACCTGCAATATCTGTAGCCGTAAGTTGGTAGGCTATATCATCTGCAGGTTTACAAAAAGGCGTAAGCAAGGCATCGTTATTTAAATAGGTTGGCGGATACCATTTATATTGTAAACCAGTACCAGCAGCGGTTGCATTAATAATAAAGCTTTCATTTTTTAATACAAATACAGCAGAACCCGCATTTACTATAGGAGAAGCAAGCAGGTTGATGGTTTGAAAACCAGAATCAATACAGCTATTTGCAGCAGTGTACTTGTATAAAAGCTGCTCAGTACCAGCACCGGACGAATGTGGATTAAATAATCCATTTGCCGACACACCTTTTCCAAAATAGGCAAAGTTGCCAGGCAAATTATTTACCTGTGCAGCAGGTTTAATATCAATGGGAACCGCATTATCACAGACTGCTTTTAACGGATTAAATTGTATATGCGGACTAGGAAGAATAGCAACCTGCCTGCTTACTTCCTGCTCACAGGAAATACCCGAAAAAGCAATCATCCTAATAGTATAATTGACAACACCCGAAGTAACAGGATTTGGATATTGATGCGTATATTTTTTACCCGGAAACGGCTGTTCATCTATATAAGATGCACTGGCAGTATCTCCCCAAAATAGTTGAATTTTAGTGATGGAACCAAAATCAACTGCACTTTGATTGGTTATCTCTACTAACTGATTGCTGCATAAACCAGCGGCATTGGTTACGCTAAAAGCAGCTTTGGGTATTGCCCCGTTAACAGTAAATACTTTTAAAATACTATCGCTGCATCCTTTACTATTGGTAACCTGCAGCCCAACAGTATAATTGCTCGCCGCACTATAATGGTGACTTGGATTTTGTGCTGCTGAACTATTTAAATTACCTGTTTGCGCAGTTGGGTCTCCAAAATTCCATTGGTATAAAAATGGCAACGTGATGCTATCAAGGGTAAAACTACTATCAGCAAATTGAGCAATGGCATCATTAAGACAAATTTCAGGAGAAATAAATTGAACAATTGGATTGGGGAATACTTTGATTTGAACACTATCAATAGAAGCACAACCCGGCTTATTTTTAAAGGCTGTTTTTACATAATAAGTATGCAGTTGCGTATTGCCGGAATTATTGGGAATTTGTAAAAATGGAGCCGAAACCGATGAATTACTTAAGCCAGTTGATGGATACCAGGAATAAGCATACGCATCATTTGAAGGACCACCAAGCTGCAAACTATCTTTTGGGCAAATGCTATTATTATTACCTGCATTGCCTGCAATTGATGGCGGCATTTCTGTATATATTACCACATTTTTTATAGAGTGATTGTCGGTATAACCACCTGTGCTGGCAGTAAATCCGAGATATCCGGCAAAATCAAATTGCTGAAAACCAGTTAAGTACAAACTGTCATTTACAAACACTTGTATATTGCCATTATCATACGTAACCATAGCATGATTATAAATACCTGAACGAATGAAAGATAACATTCCATCGCTATTATCCCTTGTTGGCAGATTGGCACATTCGCCGCCAATATTATTATAACCGATACCCCACCTGAGTTCTATTTTTGGCATATTTTG
Source organism: Chitinophagaceae bacterium (assembly GCA_031427745.1). Classification (GTDB taxonomy): domain Bacteria; phylum Bacteroidota; class Bacteroidia; order Chitinophagales; family Chitinophagaceae; genus Ferruginibacter. The sequence goes on from JANPNY010000182.1 coordinate 2,226, forward strand.
GTGTACTGTTGTAACGTTAAATGGGATGCAATTATTCCAGGTATCAAAACATACTTTTAAACCATTGGCAGCATTGGGTATACCAAGGCCCCCGCCGGTTATAAAACCTGATGGAGGCGTATCCAAAAAACAAAAAGCAAGGCCATCGGCACCCGTTCCGTCAAACATCCTAAAATCAAATTCAGCCTTCCATTTATTGCATAGAGAAAGATTAATTGGCTGACTATAAAATGCTGCGCCACTTGCTCCTTTGGTTGAACAAATTAGTAATTCCTTATTTCCACTTTCTATAATGGACGCTATTTGTGCATCTCCCTGAAGGCTCCAGCCACTTGTATTAATAGGTGTACCATTGAGTTGTGCAAAAATATAATTTTGACAATTAGCACGTTGATTTATACTAAAAAGTAATAGCAAGCCAAACAGGAATTTTATAAAATGGCAATTAAGAAGCAATGATTGTTAATTTTTAAATAGCAGAAATAATTTTTGTAAATATACAGCTATTAAAATACTATAAAAATAAGTTGGAGTAATGAAAAGGGGAAAATTTACTACACTCAATCTGCCGATACTTTTTAGAATAAAATATAAAAACTAATGAACTTTTGGTTAAATGCCTGCCACAAAATAAATGAGATACGATGTTGCTAGTCTGCAATAAAACAAAAAAATACCTAGCGAAGTTTAAGGTAGAAAAGATATTTTGCGAACAACAAACTTTTTAATACTCGGTTGTTACTGCTGGCAACTTGGGTATAGAAAAATAGAAAGTAGTGCCTTTACCCTCTTCCGATTCAAGCCAGATTTTGCCATTGTGAATTTCAACTATTTTTTTGCAGAGTACAAGACCAATGCCAGTGCCGGAATATTCAGTTTTGCCATGCAGGCGTTGAAATAATATAAATATTTTATTAAAATATTCCTCATTAATTCCTATTCCATTATCTCTGACATAAAAGATATACTCCTCTGTTTGTTCGGTGTATCCAACTTCAATTACCAACGCATCAGCTTCATTGTATTTTAGCGCATTGTTTAGCAGGTTTAAAAACAATTGATTGATAAGTATTTTATTACACCAAATAAATGGCAACGATTGTATAATTATTACTGCCTTACTTTTTTCAATAGGTTCTCTAAGTGTCCTTAACAGATAATCAAGCATTTCATCAAGGTCAGTTTACAAAAATTCATCTTTATTGGCAGTAACTTTTGAATATTTAAGAAGGTCATCAATCAGCATTTTCATCCTTGTTGCTCCATCAGTTGCAAAATGAATATATTCCCGGGTAGTATCGTTTAATTGGTGTTCTAATTTTTTTTCAAGCAGTTTTAAAAAACTGTTTACCATCCGCAATGGTTCCTGCAAATCGTGACTCGCTATAAAGGCAAAGTTTTCAAGATTTGAATTGGATGCTTTAAGATCCTCTACAGTTTGTTGCAACATTACTTCTACTTTCTTACGTTCAGTAATATCAATAAAACTTATTAAAACTTCAGTTACTTCCTCTTTGTTATTTAAAACTGGAAATCCATTAACAAGCAACCAGACTATGTTACCAGTTAAAGGACGGTGGATACCAATTAAAAAATCTTTTAGTAATTGCTTTGAATGTATAATTTGATTTACAGGATAATTTTCAATTGATAACGGAATGCCCGTTTCAGTTAAAAATTGCCATTGCGGATCGTTGGATATCTTCCCCATCATTTGATCTTCTGATATCCCAAATAATTCTGCTGCTTTGGGATTGCTCATTAAAATAGCGGTGTCGGCAGCATGAAAAACAACCCCGGCTTCCAAATTATTTAATAAGCCCCTATACCTGCGCTCATTTTTAGTTAAATCAGTTTCTACCTTTTTACGCTCGGTAATATCAGTATTGCTGATTCTTCTACCCAATAAATTTCCATTATCATCCAAAACCGGTGTACACAAATGTGCAATATTTACTTCGGTGCCATCTTTTTTTATTATTTTAATATCTATTTCTTCTGTAAGAAATAGGTGTGCAGGAGAGTTTAATTTTACTAAATGCTGCTGCATTAATAGGGCATCATCAGGATGTATAATTTTTTTCAATAGCTGGCTATCTGAAAAAAAATCTTCTGCATGATAGCCCGTTATTTTTTCGCATGATGGAGAAACATGAATCATTTCTCCGTCAATGCCTTGCCAATATTCCCAATAGTCGGGATGAGTTGCTATAGTCCTAAATTTCTGTTCGCTTACCCTTTTTATTTCAGTTGCAATTTTACTTTCGGTAACATTTAAACATGCGCCCATGTAGCCCAAAAAAGTTCCATCAATATCAAATTGAGGATATCCATTATTTAGTAACCAGCCGTACTTTCCATCAGCTTGCCGTAAACGAAATTCTATTGTAAATTTCTGCTGTAGTGTAAAGGCATCAAAATAGCATTTTAAGCAATGCTTATTGTCTTCGGGATGTATACCTTTTGTCCAGCCATAAACTGATTCCTGTAGCTGTGTACGCCCTGTAAAATCAAGCCAAGCCTGATTAAAATATTTAAAAATGGCATTGCTATTGGCTTCCCACACCAAAACAGGTACAGTATCAACTGAAAGACCAAAGTGAGATTGTGGAAGTGTGGTGGTTTTTTGTGGAAGTATTTTACTTTTAAATTTACTTAGAAGCTGTCTAAAAACGATTCACCATAATCCTTATAGCAGATAAATGTACCATTGCTACACTTGTATTATTAAGCCGTTCGTAATTTTTTGAGTTTCTTCTATTGGTATCAATCCATGCAAATGTTCTTTCTACGAT
>JANPNY010000183.1:0-21160 GCA_031427745.1 Chitinophagaceae bacterium
GAATGGGCTGCTTGAATTAAAATTAACATGAACGAAATGAAATTTAAAACATGAAGAAATCATTGGAATCATTTATTTAGTACTATTTTTTTAATGATTCTTAACAGTGTAACAATGGCACAAACCAATACCACCGAAACGGCTAATGCGGTGGCGAAACGTTTACTGAAAGGTAAAATTTTACAAGTTTTTTTGAATATTATATAACAATTATAGCTGAGCGTGGGCCTACTTTACATTGAAATATTATTAACAAACTAAAATTTAGAAACATGGAAAACAACGCACTCACTGGCTGGGAGCCTGAAGAACAAACAGTAAATACAATGAACGAATTTAACGAGCAAACAGAAAACGATGACGATGACACAACTCCGGAAGCTGTAGATCCAATTCCCCAAAATGACGACATCGAGGAAGGTAATTTAGAAGATGAAGAGACAGAAGAAGATCTTGATAAAACTAGTAGCAGCACCCTTAATGAAGAGTTGGAGGAAGATGAACCAAATGAGGAGGAGGATAATTTAGATTCGGAATATAAAACCAGTCCTCAGGGAGCCATTTAAAATGAATTACCCAAAATGGGGAATTAAAATTCAACAGAATCGTTGTTTTGTTTAGCTTGTTTTTAAGTGGAGTATTTTTTACTCCACTTTTTTTATTTAAAAGAATAGTTAGTTTTGTAATTGTGGATTCCAGTGTAATAGGAACTGTATCAATAGTTTAGAGTTCTGGCAAAACCACGGGTAAGTTGGCAGCTATAAAATTATGTTAGTTATTTTATCATTAAGCCGTAGTGATAAAAACATTTTGGCAAGGTATTTACCTATTTTGTATTAAAAGCTAGCAATGATTTATTACCTGAAATATGATATGCAGGCTATCTACAAACGGCTTGTACAAGAAGAGTTAAGTAAGTCTGGATTAACGTATAGTTTGCTTAATACCAATGAACTTGCAATTAACCAGGTTGTATCAGAAGACGTACTTAATAATTTAAATGGTGGCCTGGGCAAACTTGGAATTGAAATAGTTGTTTCCAAAAAACATATGCTCGTCCAAAAAATTAAAGAAGCTATTTTGGATATTGTTAGCATGGAAGATAATAAAATACTTTCCAAAACATCCTGCTACCTGGCTAAAACACTTAATAATAGTTACCGGTATTTATCAGCGGTTTTTTCTGAAGCCACTTACACCACCATTGAGAATTACATCATTCTGCAAAAGATTGAAAAGGCAAAAGACTTGATTGCCCAGGGGGAGTTAACTTTTACTGAAATTGCATGGAAATTAAATTACAGCAGCGTTGCTCATTTTAGCACGCAATTTAAAAACATTACTGGTTTTACTCCATCCTTGTTTAAAAGAATATTGACCCAAAGACGTACCAATGTTATCGGGAATGAAGAATAATAGTTGAATAAAACATTGTTATAGACCCCCAATAATTTATGACTGAAGTAACTACACTTGTACTGCTTGCCGACGACGACAAGGATGATCGTGACGATTTTATGGAAGCTTTTAGCAGCTTAAAATTAAATGTAAAAGTGCAGGCTGTAAAAAATGGCGTTGAGTTAATGGAGTGTCTTAATGATCCATCAATAAAAATTCCTCACCTGGTTTTTCTCGATTTAAATATGCCCAAGAAATCTGGCCTGGAGTGTTTGATAGAAATAAGGAAAATTAGCCGGTTGAAAAATCTTACTGTTGTAATTTACTCCACTTCATCCTCCGAAAAAGACATGGAAGATACTTTTGTAAACGGTGCAAATATTTATATTAAAAAGCCGGCACATTTAACAGTGTTAAAAAAACTACTTGCCCAGGTGCTAACCATAAACTGGCAATATCACACATCCGGGCTTAACAGAGATAATTTTTTAATGCAATTGTAAACTATAGTTTATTCAATTATTTAACTGGGGAGCGGTAAATGTGCTGCTGTCCATTTCCACATTGGTTTGTTGCGATAAATTGCGAATCATCATCAATTCTTGCCGGATTTTTAATGCCACTTCCTGGCGGGTAATATTATTTTTACTACAATAATTTTCAATGCTTAACTGCTCAACCAGTAACTGATGCAACAGGGGGGTGTTTTTAAACTGCTTTACCTTAAAATCTACCGTTGTTGTTGCCGGATATAATTGCTTTTTTGCAGTATCAATCAGTAATTGGATAATTGGGATGAACAACAGTCTATCATTTTGCCAAGCTGACTTTTGACGGTGCATCTTTTTGAAAGTTTCCACAAGAATTTCTTCTGCCTGTGCCTCTGTAGGGCAAAGCTGCAATGCAATGCTGTAAAGCATTGGACAGTAAACATCATATATATATTCAAAATCAGGTTTCACAAAATTATTTTTTATAAAAAAAGGAACATAAATAAATTTATGTTTCCTTTTTTTGTTTGCTACTGTTACCCTAAAAGCTTTTCGACGAAAAAATTACATTTTTTCACATTCCTTTTTACACATTTCAGCATGCTCCAGATGTGTCTTTAATTTTGGAAGCATAGCTGTAGTCATTGCTTTTATCTCTGCATCCTTCGTATTGTTATTGGTTTTCTCAAACAAAGAGATAGCATCTTTATGGCCGTCTACCATCATGTCGCTATAAGCGTTATCAAATTCTTTACCCTTTTTAGAACTAAGGCTTTGATAAGCATCCATAATTTTGCTGCTTTCCTTAGCAGGTAAAGTCAAAGATTTTGTTTTAGCTAAAGGAGTTAATCCTTTCATCGCCTGGGTATGTTCCGCAACCATCATTTTACCTAAATCTTTTACATGAGCCGAAGTACCTTTTTGCTGCGCCAGTTTGCCGAGTTTTATTTCCTCCATATTTATTTCTGCTGCCTTCATTATAAAGGTTGTGTCCTCATCAACGGTATTGTTTGTACTGTTATTAGAACTGGCAACACCCGACCCATCGCTGGTACCACTTACGTTGGACCCATCATTCATGTGATTGCTTTGTCCATTTGCATTATCGTTTGTACCTCTCATCGTATTTCCTGTTGTACGGCTGGTATCTGAATCGCTACTAGTGGTACTGCCACTATTTGTACAGGAAAAAAATCCAACAATCAATAAAAGTGAAACACTTGCCAATACGTTTTTGTTTTTAAAAAATTTATTCTTTTTCATGATGTTGCTTTTTAGTTTGGGGAGGTTATTTATTGTTATTTTGAGTTACTGCCTTGGTTACGTCTTCTTTTGTGAGGCCAGTGGTATTTTTATCAGGATCTGCCGTGTTAGCTTTGGGCGTAAAAGTCAATTTAACCATGTATAAAGGGTTGCCGCCTTTCATTTTTAGTTTAATAATATCTCCATAGGCTTTACGTGCAGATAACACTGTTTTTTTACCTGTAACAATATCGTTTGCAAGGTTAAGCGCTAAAAAATTATTGCCCTCCTTATCGCATCTTGCGCTCATGGTACCTTGTGTACGGTCAAAAGTTACGCTTCCGTCAAATTTGCCAAGGTCATCCATTTTATCTTCCGGCACATCGTAGTTGATGGTAGTCTGCATCATATCTGTATGCTCAATAGGAAAACTATGTTTTGATTCCATTTTGGTAACACATATTTTCTGCCATACACCTTTTTTTAACCAAATAAGTTCATCTGCAGTTACGCCATCTGGCTTGCCATATTTTGTTGTTATTTCATCTACGGCCATTTTAGATGCTTCGTTCCAGCTAGTTAGGTCTGGATTCATCATTTGCGCCATCTTATCATTGTTTCTTTTTTCAGCTGCATTTTTATCAGATTCAGCAGACTGACTAACTGATTGATTGGATGAATTCACTTTGGTATTCTGCTGATTTGAATAGGCAGATGGCATTGTATCGCCTTTATTTACGCTGCTGTTTGTACGCCAGGTGGTATCGTGATGCATCGAATGACCAGACGCCATAGTGTCGCTTTTATTTATGCTGCTTTTAAAACGCCACGTAGTATCCTTTTGCATATTATTCTTTGATGCCCACGAACTGTCCCGATGCATCTTATTTTTAGCATTGCTTATGCTATCTTCTTCCGGTAATTGCGCAAATAAATTTGCCGAACCTAACAATAGAGTGCCTAGTAAAAGACCTGATAATTTTTTCATTTCATTTTTTAATTTTTTGTATAAAATATAATGTAAAGGTTGCCCTTTGCAGCACAGGAAGTGTTATACAACTTTCCAAAATCTTTATAACTTTTAACTTCAGGTGAAGTAAATTTTTGCAGTAAACGAGTTGTATGAAAAGAGGTGATAGGTTTAGTGAGTAGTTAATTATGCAGATGCGCACGCCAATGTTGGCGGAGACAATAAATTTTTATTGCAAGAAACATTAAAAAAAACCGCACATATCCGCAAAGCTTACTTTTGTAGGGATGTTACACAACTAGTGCAATTGCAAAAACTTTGCAATTAGCGTTCATACAACCCAAAGAGGTAAACATGAAAAAAACTGCTGCGATAGTTAAAAAGAAATTGGTTGAGAAAAAGCAAGGCATACCTCTGCCGATTCAAATTGTGGCAATTGGTGCATCTGCCGGAGGCCTTGAAGCAATGACAGAATTAGTACAGCATATTACACCCGATACCGGGATGGTATTTATTTATATTCCCCACTTAAGCCCCGACCATAAAAGTGTACTTCCAGTGCTATTAGCAAAATCAACCAAAATGAAAGTGCAGGAAGTAACAGATAAAATTTTAATGAAGCCGGATAATCTTTATATCATTCCCCCGGACAAAGACATGACAGTGCTCGACGGGCACATACAGTTAACAGCCCGTACCAGGGAACGTGTGGTACACTTGCCTATTGACACTTTTTTTTCGTCGCTTGCAGAAACACACAAAGAAGATGCCATTGGAGTAGTATTAAGTGGTAGTGCAAGCGATGGCACCAAAGGATTAATTGCCATTAAAGCGGCCGGTGGCTTAACTTTTGCCCAGAACGAATCTGCAAAATTTAACAGCATGCCCAAATCGGCAATAAGTGCAGGAGTAGTAGATTTTGTTTTATCACCAAAATAAATTGCACTTGAATTAATCCGCATCAGCAAATATGATTATGTAAAACGGAAAGTTAATAAAGCAACAGAAGATGAAATTGAAAATACTGACCCCGATTTAAAAACTATTCTTGCCCTGCTGCTAAAACAAACCCGGGTCGATTTTAGCCATTACAAAATGGCTACCATTAAAAGGCGCCTCCAGCGTAGAATGCTATTAAGTAAAATTAAATCAGTAAAAGATTATGCACTGTTTGCAAAAGAACAAAAAGAGGAAATTAATATTCTGTACCAGGATTTACTCATTAACGTAACCGAGTTTTTTCGGGACACTGATAGTCATCAGTATTTAAAAACGACTCTTTTTCCGCAAATATTAAAAACCAAAACAGCAAACCAAAACTTCAGAATATGGATACCAGCCTGTGCTACAGGAGAAGAAGCGTATTCCATTGCAATGCTCATTCTGGAAATACAGGGAGCAAACGGGAGTAATATACCGGTGCAAATTTTTGCTACCGACCTAAGTGCACAGGCCATTGCCAAAGCCCGTGTAGGCGAATACGAAAACCACGAAATAAAAATGGTTTCACCGCAACGGCTGCAAAGATTTTACACTAAAAATGGAAGTAAATACCTTATCGCAAAAGTAGTAAGAGATATGTGTGTGTTTGCACCACATAATATTTTACGTGACCCTCCATTTTCAAAAGTAGATTTTATCAGTTGTTGTAACCTGTTTATTTACCTTGATAATACAGCCCAAAAAAATGCCCTTAGCACTTTTCACTATGCCTTAAATCAAGATGGGTATTTAATGCTGGGTAAGTCCGAAACAATTGGCACATCTGTGCAGCTGTTTACTCAGGTACACAACAAGTTTAAAATATATTGCAGAAGAAAAAATACGGGTTCCGCCGTCCAGATGTTTTCACCACAAACACAACCGGTAATGATAGAAAACAAAAATAACCCAGGCACTCCGCCCAAAAAGTTAGCTGGTAATAATATCAGCTTCGATAATGATATTGATGCAATGATGCTTTCAAAATATGTGCCTGCCAGTGTGGTAATCAATCATGCCATGGAAATACTCCAGTTTAGGGGCGAAACAAATGCTTTTCTGCGGCACTCCACAGGAAAAGCGAGCCTCAATATTTTAAAAATGAGTGCCCCGGAAATAGCTTTTGAACTCAGGCATTGTATTCCTATTGCCATTAAAACAAACGAGGTGGTGCGTAAATCGGCGATTGAAGTAAAAGCTTTGCCCGGTATTAAGATAGTAAGTATAGAAATAATTCCCCTGGCAGTAGAATGGGACGAACCTTTACTGCTTATTCTTTTTACAAAACCAGAATTGATTGAAACTTTTTTGCAGGAAGGAAAAACCGGTAAAGCCAACTTGCTGGCCAAAGACCGGAAAATACAAAAATTAGAAGACGAGTTAACCGCTTTTAAAGCAGACATGCATTCTTTTACCCAGGAACAGGAAGCCTTTGTTGAAGAACTGCAGAGCGCTAATGAAGAAGTGGTATCCAGCAACGAAGAACTGCAAAGTGTAAATGAAGAATTAGAAACATCCAAAGAGGAAATTGAATCTTCCAACGAAGAATTAATTACCACCAACCATGAACTGCAAACCAGGAATGAATTACTGAATGAATCTTATCAATATTCAGATGCTATACTTGCTAATATCCATGAGCCGTTATTGGTATTGGACAGAGACCTACGGGTGGTGAGTGCCAGTAAATCATTTTATAAAACATTCAATTTTACTGCCGAAGAAACGGAAGGTATTCTTTTATATGATGTTGGCAATAAAGAGTGGGGTATACCTGCATTGCGTAGGCTACTTGAAGATATATTTCCTAAAAATTCTGAATTCCAGGATTTTGAAGTAGTCCATACTTTTCCACGGCAGGGAGAAAAGATAATGCTCCTCAACGCAAAGCGCATTATTCAAAAAGTACATCACAAGCAATTAATCTTATTGTCTATTGCAGATATTACCGAGGTACGTAAAAAAAGCATTGGAGTTTATTACAAGTGAAAAAGATATGCTTGCCCGGCAAAACCAGGTGCTGGAAGAAGCGGTTGAAAACCGAACCAACGAATTAAAAAAAGTGAACGAAGCGCTGGAAGCAAATAATTTGTCACTTCAGGTATTAAATAAAGAGTTGGAGTCATTTACTTTTATTGCCAGTCACGATTTACAGGAACCACTGCGTAAAATTCAGGCATTTGCACATCGCATACTTGAAAGTGAGAGTAATCTTTCAGATAAAGCGAAAGATTATTTCGATCGAATACAAAACGCTGCCCAACGAATGCAGGCATTGGAAAATCCAACGCCCGCTGTTTAATTACCTGCTTTTTTTTTAAACCTGATTGTAAGAATAGTAAGCACCATGTTTACAATAAATGAAAAAGAATTTGAAATGATAATTATCCAATCTTTTTTTAAAATACCATAAGCTACCCAGCATCCAACACCGATAAACAAAACCAAAAGCATAAAAACCGAAATACCATCCGCCTTCTTTTCTTTAATTAATTTAGTAAGCTGTGGAACCATCGACATGGCTGTGCCAATACTTGCAACGATTCCAATAACAGTTACCAGGCTTACATTCATAAAACTAAACTTTACAAAGAACAAATTAAGCCGGAACCTTTTCAGCTTTTTCCCTATCCCAAAAACGATGCATGCCGATGGCTTTTATAAAATGCAATGCAAGTTTGTTATTATCATTACCAACTATAATTCCTGTGGTTAACGCCATTTCTTCTGTAAAATCTTTGGGTATTTTTTTATAAAAATATGTTTGCTCCAAAACCTCCCTTGCATCTTCATCAGCAGCAATAGCTTTACAATGTTTAAATGCTTCATTCAAAAAATAAACAGCATCAGGTTCTGCCGCAAGTGCTGCAACTGAGTTTGTTCCGCCAGGTATATACACGGCATCATACAATACGGAAGCTGTCGTTAAAAAACTTTTAGGTATTGCAAATTCAACGTCATTTTCCGATATAACAGAACCTAATTGGGGAGCTATTAAATCTACTGCTGCACCTTGTGCTTCTAACATGGCTTTCACCAATTGCAAAGATTTTTCATTAAAACCCTCTGCAACAAGAAAAGCAATTTTCCTTGTGTTAATTGTATTTTTTATAGTATGCTCCATACTTAATGCAGGGGAATTTTCTATAGAGCTCTTTATAATGATGGGTTGATAATTGTCGGGGTTTGCGTCAGCCGGAAAGCTGCCGTTGATGGGGTTAATTTCTTTTGGAATATTTAATCCTAAATATACTGCTACGGCTGAGGCCAAACCTTTATCAATATAAGTAAGCATTTTTATCATTCGTTCACGGATAGCAATCGTCTCCACTTTTCCTAATTCAAAGCAGAGTGCATCAGCCAGGTGATTTTTTTCAGCAGCTGACTGGCTGTTGAAAAACAGCGTGGCCTGGCTAAAATGGTCAAAAAAACTTTTACTCCTGCCCCGTATTTTATTACTCTCAATCCTTTCTGGAAAACTTGTAAAACCACCCTCACTCGCCTTGGCTTGAAAAGGGCAACCACCACCCAATGTATTAGGTTCGTAACTAACCCTGCCGGTATTTATGGTATGGCGCATGTGGCCATCCCGCTGGTTATTATGTACTGGTGTAACGGGCCGGTTAATAGGCAATTCCTGAAAATTATGTGTACCTAATCTTGACAATTGCGTATCAGTATAAGAAAATAAACGCCCTTGCAGTAAAGGGTCATTCGTAATGTCAATACCAGGAATGAGGTGACCTGGGTTGAAAGCTACCTGTTCTGTTTCAGCAAAAAAATTATCAGGGTTTTTATTAAGGGTCATTTTACCAATTCGTTTTACCGGGATAATTTCTTCAGGAATTAATTTAGTAGGGTCAAGCAAATCAAATTCAAAATTATGCTCATCGGCTTCAGGGATAATCTGTACACCTAACTCCCATTCAGGAAAAGCACCAGTGTTAATGGCTTCCCATAAATCCTGCCGGTGAAAGTCTGAGTTTTTACCAGATATTTTTTGTGCTTCATCCCAGGTAACTGAATGCATACCAAGCAAAGGTTTCCAATGAAATTTTACAAAATGCGATTCGCCTTTATCGTTTATCAGCCGGAATGTATGTACCCCAAATCCTTCCATCATACGGAGACTTCTAGGAATAGCACGGTCGCTCATGGCCCACATAATCATGTGCATGCTTTCTGGCATTAAAGAAATAAAATCCCAGAAAGTGTCATGTGCTGAGCCAGCCTGTGGCATTTCATTATGGGGCTCTGGTTTTACGGCATGAATAAGATCAGGAAATTTGATAGCATCCTGTATAAAAAATACAGGCATATTATTTCCAACTAAATCATAATTGCCTTCAGAAGTGTAAAATTTTACGGCGAATCCTCTTACATCTCTTGCTAAATCTGTAGAACCACGGGATCCGGCCACTGTAGAGAAGCGAGCAAACACCGGCGTTTTAACGCCTACTTCATTAAATAATTTTGCTTTAGTGTATTGTGCGATAGATTCGTACAATTCAAATGTGCCGTGTGCTGCAGAGCCCCTTGCATGAACAATTCTTTCCGGAATTCTTTCATGGTCAAAATGATGAATTTTTTCTCTCAGAATAAAATCTTCAATTAAAGTTCCACCCCGTTCTCCGGTCTTTAAAGAATTCTGATTGTCATTTATTTTAAGGCCATGATTGGTTGTGAGCATAGCACCTTCAGCAGATACTTTGTTTTTTTCCAGGTCTTTTATTTTATCACTTTCGACGCTATTCATACTATTTTTTGCCATGTTGACGTATTTGACTAATTAAATTTTAAAATAATTACACTTTATATTGCCTTTTATTACGGCTGAAAAGAAAAATAAATAATGTAATAACACCTACAGTTCCGAATTGTAATCCCAATTTAAAATTGCCTGCGGGCGAATAGCAACCTGAAAATATTACTGATAAAACAAAGAGAGTCGCAATGGAAAGCTTTGTGATAAAAGCTATTATTTAAACCGGGGTAGTACATAAAATCAATTTCACTTTTCCATTTTATCATCTTTATCATGCCCCTCAAGCTTTACGATTTTATTATAGAGTCCCAATAATAAAAAAGAGGCTGACCATTGTCCCACAAACAATGCATCATTTTTTCTGCCCATCAGTTTTAAAGTTAGTGCCGTGCCAATGGAGCCAAGGGCGGCCCATAAAAATAAATCTGAAGGAAGTTTTGAAGTTTGTTCTTCGATAGCTTTTGCTACCGGACCTTCTGTGTGTTTTCCTGATTCCATAATCATAATTTTTTAAAAGTTTTAAATATTATCCTCACCTGATGCTAAAGTTCGACTGCGACCTATTGTCACACCAGTATTTATAATTGTAAAATTGAGCTTAACCCTTTTTTTAAACTTACACAATTCCTCTTTTTACTTATAACATACAACATAATAAAAATTTAAAACCCGCCTGCGTAAACTAAAATCTGTAAAATCTTGCAATTGTTTTTAAAAATTGCATAACAACAAAGATCCTTATTAAGCAGAATTTTGCTTGTTGTAAAAGATTTAAATAGAAAATTATGAGCCAGGCATTTGTAAAAGAAAATGATGATAATGGAATGTTGCATTAGATAAAGCCCACCATTCCTTCGTTGAATAAATATATCAATGCAGAAAATAGTTATACGCCTCTTTTTGTAAAACAGATAAAAAATATTAACGGACTGGAAGTGATTACAATGAGTAATGGTTTTTCATATTTTATAAACAAAGACAATAACTGGGAAATTACCCTTTAACTAAATGCAATTTCACTTGTATTAAAACTGCAACATATTTACAATCTTCACATCCATTATCTACGCTTCTACAAATATTGGAAACATCATTTTGAACCTCTTACATCTTATCGTTACTTTAAGAACGGAATAGATACAAAATATTAAATTTAAAGCTTCTTTTTTAATATTACATTAGTCCTTATACCGTTTATCTTACACAGTAGAAATTTAATTTTCTTAAATGATAGCTCTTGATATTTGCCTGATAGTTTTTATATCAGCACTAGTTTGTTTGCTAAACTGTTCAATTTTTTTGTGTCTAAAAATTAATTTCCCCGTTCAATCGGATGCTTTAGCAAATTATACAGCCCAAATAATGCTTTATCCCGAAAAAGTTTTAGGTAACTTTAAAAATGCTGAAACAAAGCATTGGCGTTACTTTCAGAAGCATGATACAAAATTTCCCTGGCTTTTTATTAAAGGATGTAGGAGCCTACCCAGGCTAGCGATGCTCTAAAGTTGCCGTTGTTTGCCTGTGTTTGTACCTGCAAAAACAGCTCTTTACAAATGCTGAAAGCATAAAAAAATAAAATGATTGACGTAAAATGGAACAAATTACTATAAATACAAATGCCAATTTGCAGGGTGGTGATGGGATAGAAAAGCTACATGCGTTTCTCCTGAAACTAAGCGATGCACTTCAGCTGCTGGATAACCCCGTGCACATTGAAGAAGCGGCAACACAAATTGCGCTGGAATTTATGGAGGCCGACCGGTGTCATTACGGTACTATAGAAGGAGATAATATCATTATTCTTCATGACGCTGTACGGGGAAATTTACCCTCTGTTGCCGGTGTGCATGCCATAAGCAGCTTTATTTTGTATAAAGCTGCATTAAAGGGAGGGGTACCTTTTGTTGTTGATAACGTTAGTAGCAGCGATAAAATTGATGAAGAACTAAAAAAAATGTGCTTGCTGTACAAGTATGGTTCATTTATTAATGTACCTGTCGTTAAAAGCGGAAAAGCTGTAGGGCTTTTATCCCTGATACAAAGTAAGCCGAGAAAATGGACAACTGCAGAGGTGCAACTAACTATTGAAACAGCAGAACGTACGTGGGCAGCAGTAGAAAGAGCGAAAGCAGAAGACGCCTTGCACAAATCAGAAGAAAAATATCATACCCTTTTCGCTTCGATTGATCAGGGATTTACCCTCTGCGAACTGATTCGCAACAAAGAAGGTAAAGGAATTGACTTTTATATGCTGGAGGTAAATCCCACCTATGAAAAACAAACGGGAGTAAGCAAAGAGATGGTGCTTGGTAAAGCCATCCTGCAGGTTTTTCCGTCACTCGAAAAATGGATAGAAACTTATGCTGCCGTGGTGGATAATCATTGCCCTGTTGTATTTGAGCACTACTTTGAAGACACTGACCGCTGGTTTGCAATAAAAGCTTATCCTGTTGAAAAGGATAGGTTTGCCGTTTTGTTCAGCAATATTACCGAACGAAAAAACGCAGAAGAAAAATTAAAAGAAAGCGAAAGTCGTTTCCGCACTATGGCCGATGCCTCACCGCTGCTTATCTGGACAATTGATGCGAATGGTTTGCCTTCTTATTACAACAAAACGTTTCTTGGTTTTGTAGGAGTTACAAAAGACGAAGACATCTCTGTTTGGCAAAAAATTATACATCCCGATGATATTCAGTCTACGTTTGAAACAATTAATGCGGCCATTGCCGCACGTCGTTCTTACTCATTGGAGTGCCGCCTTTTAAGAGCAGATGGGCAGTGGCGCTACGTGATTGCGCAAGGCAACCCATGCATTGGCTCCAATAGCGAATTCCTGGGTTTTGTAGGTTCGTCGGTTGACATTACTGAACGCAAACAGGCTGAAGAAAAAATAAAAGAAAGTGAACATCGTTTTCACGAATTAATTTATTCTTCTCCTTCAATGATGGCGATTTTAAAAGGAGAAGATATGATTATTGAAATTGCCAATGATGCTGTATTAGCATCGTGGGGCAAAGGAAAAGATATAATTGGAAAATCTCTTTTTTCGGTTTTACCCGAAGCAGTGGAACAGGGTTTTGATAAACTTTTATTAAATGTCTATAAAACAGGTGATCCTTTTTATGCTTATGAAACACCTGTTACACTACTGCGTAATGCCATAAACGAAATAATCTATTACAATTTTATTTATCAGGCGCAGCGCAATTTAAATGGCGAAATAGAAGGGGTGGGTATATTAGCAAATGAGGTAACACCACAGGCATTAGTAAATAAAAAAATAAAAGCAAGCGAAGAAAAATTTAAGCGGCTGGTACTGCACGCACCGGTGGCTATTTGCGTATTGCGAGGCCAAGATTATGTGATAGAAACTATGAATGAAGCAATGTGTGCATTTTGGGATAGAACATTAACCCAAGCATTAAACAAACCCGTATTTGATGTAATTCCCGAGGCGAAAGACCAGGGAATTAAAGAACTTTTAGACAATGTCTATTTTACAGGCGAACGTTGTGTTATACAGGAACTTTCTGTTGATATAATGCGCAACGGTAAGCTCGAAAATGCTTTTATAAAATTTGTTTATGAGCCTTTACGTGAAGCCGATGGAACCGTTTCCGGAGTTATGGCATTGGCGCATGAAATTACCGAACAGGTTGTGGCAAGGAAAAAAGTGGAAGAAAGCGAAAAGAAATTTGAGGCAGCCATCGTTGCCGTAGAGGGGATTATCTGGACAAACAATGCAAATGGAGAAATGGTTGGCGAACAACCTGGATGGGCTAAATTAACAGGTCAGCATTTTGAAGAATATCAAGATTATGGATGGACTAAAGCCATTCATCCGGATGATGCCCAGCCAACGGTTGATGCCTGGAACCAGGCTGTAGCAACAAATAGCACCTTCGAATTTGAACACAGGGTAAAAACAGCGCAAAATGAATGGAGGCTTTTTGCTGTAAAAGCAGTACCGGCCTTCGATAAAAATGGTGCTATTCAACAATGGGTGGGTGTACATACCGATATAACGGAGCAAAAACTGGCACAAGAAAAATTAGCTTACCGCACCGCTTTGCTGGAGGCTCATAACGAAGCAAGTATCGACGGTATTTTACTGGTAGATGCTAAAGCACGCCCGGGCGACCCAGACGGACGGGGCAAAATCCTTTCCTTTAACCAGCGCTTTGTTGAAATATGGAATATGCCGCAACACATTGTGAATGACAAAGATGATGATGCAGCACTTTCATTTGCCATGAGTCAATTGGTAAACCCTCAACAGTTTATTGATAAAGTAAAATATCTCTATGAGCATCCAACAGAAACAAGCCTTGATGAATTGGTATTGAAAAACGGTAAAATAGTAGAGCGAAATGGTTATTCTGTTATAGGAGAAGATGGAGCGTATTACGCCTGGAGCTGGACTTTTAAAGATATAACCGAAAGAAAGACAATTGAGCTGGATTTAAAAAATATTAAAGAACAATTAGAATTAACTTTTAAAAATATTCCTGCCGGTGTTTATCTCATTAATGCAAAAGCTGAGATGGTTTATGTGAATGAAAGAGGTGCCGCTGTTTATGGCGATTTTACACCTGAATATATGTTGGAGCACAAAGATTTATCCACACAATTAAAAATTGCAGACGAACTTTTTGAACGCTTTGATGAAAATGGGAACTATTTCTCTGGTCAGGATTCCCCAGCATACATAAGTCTTACTACCGGTAAGCCTTCACAAGCTATATTAAAACAAATCAATAAAGTTACGAGGCAACAACGATGGTATTATGTACAAGGTGCGCCGCTTTTCGATGAAAAAGGAAATGTATCGCTGGTATTAATTACAAGCACAGATATTACTGAACAAAAAAATGCAGAAGAAAAAATAAAATACAGCGAAGAACGCTTTCGTTCCCTTGCGGAAACCCTGCCACAAATGGTGTGGGTAAGAAATGGCGATGGCGAAATGGAGTACGCCTCAAAAAACTGGAAAGAATATTCGGGTGTTGATGATGTTGCGGAAGCCTGGAGCTACATGATTCATCCGGATGATAGTGAGGGGTTGAAAGTGTATTGGACGCAGGTTTTTGCCGAAAAAAAAAGGTTTTCAACATGAAGTGCGGCTAAAAAACAAAGAAGGTATTTACCGCTGGTTTTATTCAGTGGGTGAACCGGTGTTGGATGCTGAAAAAAAAGTAAGTAAGTGGGTTGGCTCGTTAACCGATATTCATGAGCAAAAATTAAAAGAAGAAAGAAAGGATGAATTTATCAGCATTGCAAGCCATGAACTAAAAACGCCACTCACAACAGCCAAAGCATATTTGCAAATGCTGGAACTTTATTTAGATGAAAACAATGAAGAGGCAGCCCTGTATGTTAAAAAAGCAAATCAGGCAGTTAACAGGCTTAATGAGTTGATAGGAGAATTGCTGGATGTAAGTAAGATAAGTTTTGGGAAAATAATTTATACTATATCTACTTTCAATTTTAATGATATGGTTAACAGCACTGTTGAAAACATACAGCTTATTTCGCCAAGACATACCATTATAAAAACCGGTAAAGTTTATGATGAAGTAACAGGGGATAAAGACCGGCTGCAGCAGGTTGTAATAAATTTATTAACAAACGCTATAAAATATTCACCAGGGTCTGATAAAGTTTTTATAACCGTAGAGCAGCAAAATGATATGATAAATGTATCAGTAAGAGATACTGGTATTGGCATTGCAAAGCAAAGTCTTCATAAAATATTTGAAAAGTATCATCGCATAGAAGAGCATGCAGTACATTTTCAGGGCCTCGGTATTGGGCTGTATATTTCGTATGAAATTATTAAGCGGCATCATGGTAAATTATGGGCAGACAGTGAACCTGGCATAGGAAGTATATTTTATTTTAGTTTACCGGTAAGGTATGTTGACTCGGAACAATAAAAGTTAAGCCAGGTAGCCATTAGCGCAAAGTTGTTATGGTGCTTACACTGGCTGGCACTAAATAATCCATCTATTTTGAGTCTATTTAGTACAAAATAGCTGATTGAACAAAGCCGCTATCCTAACTTAGTAAACTAACTTTTTTGATTTTTAATTTGGCTAATGAGGCTTCTAAAGATCCAAGAAAATTATTGGCCAATGAAGTATCGCCACGTAAAAGCCACCAATTGGCAACCATTTTTATATGGGCAATAAAGGCAATGAATGGATGATGGATGGTCTTCCGCTTTTTTGTTTGGATTATATCCTTTATGCACAGTCTTGAAATCCATATCGGGTGATTATATTCGAATCAATGTTTAAGGTAAAATTGTAAAACCTATAATTGTCAAAAATCCATGAGTAATTTTCATTGATTTATTTTCAATAAAAAAGCCGCAGAAATTCTATCTCTGAGGCTTCCATCATTAACTATTCTTTTAGAAATTCCACAAGCGGCTGATATTAAAGCCAATCACAAATTGACCGGCATTAAAGTCGTTCTGGTTAAAAACATTGTTGCTCTGGGGAACAATACCATAATAATTACCTGCAAATACCTGGAAGGCATGCGAGCTGGTGGTGGTTTCAAATCCAAAGCAAATATTTGGATGCGGATTGTTGGTGAGATGTTGTGTTAACGGCTGATCGTAACCCAATACAAAGGCAGAGCGCTGCGAAATTTTATACCTGCCTAAAAATGAAATTGCTAAATGGCCATTCTCCATTTTTTTCTGAATTACACCGTTTTTATCAACATATGCTTCTACGTTGTTGTACCACGAAAAACTCGGTGCAACCTGTGCAGAAAACTTCTCCGTTATTTTGCGAGCAATAATCAACTGATTAAAATAAGAAAAGCGGTGTGCTGCATAACGGAAGTTGCTGCTTTCCCTTGCATCTATTACCACATTGCCAAACCAGCTAACGCTCAACGGCATTTTATTATCGGTAGTTTGCTGCAGCAGTGCATATTTTGCATTAAAATCTACCTGCATCCTTTGCTTGGTAATACCTGCCCCTACAAATAATTTATTGATGGGTGCATAGCCAACCCCCAGCCTGATATTGGAGGGTGCAAAAAATCCCCAAAGGTCTTTCCTGCCATTTTCTACTGTGCCAAACCTATGCTGAATATCAAATTCAAAGGTTCCTTTAATGGGTACCAATACCGTTTGATTGTCTATCAGCCAAACACTGTTAAAGGTGTTTTTTACCGGCTTTGCTTTTTTTACAACCGCTGCCACTGTCGTATCCTGCCCCATTACATTACCTGCGTGCATGCAAAGTAACACAGCAATTAAAAAACAGCAGCGTTGTAAAAACTGATTATTATTTTTATTTAAATACTTTTTCATAACGTTTTTTTTAATTGTTTTGGGCTCCTTGTTTTATCCATGCAAGTACCAGTGCATTGTAATCTTTGTTAATTCCACTGGTAGGCATCGGTGTTCCTTTTTTACCACTCATCCATTGGTAAATGCTACTTGTTTCTGCTGCTGCGGTATTATAGTAGTTTCCTACAGTTAAAGATGTATGAGCGCTGCTGGCTGATAGATCCGGCTTGATGCCGCCTGCATTATGACAACCGCTTATACTGCAACTTTTGTTAAATATTGGAATGATATCTGAAGAAAAAGTTACCGGCCTGGTTATCTCGGTCCCGGTATCAAAAAGGACTGTTTTGTCTTTGTAACATCCAATAAGCAAAAGCATGATTAAGCAGGCCAAAAACCCTATTCTTTTATTTTGTAACATGATTTTAATTTTTGGTTTTTAGAATCTGATGGCACCAGCTATTTTTGAAATTTTAATACCAGGTTGGCTTTTATCGAATGTGCAATCTGGGAGTTTTCAAAAACGGCAAAACCAAAATACTGATCTTCCAATGAAGAAAAATCAACATCATATACAGCATCAGAAGTTTTTAATGCTCTTTTAATTTCTATTGCCCAGCCACTGCCTGTTGTATAAATAGCTTTACAAGAAATATCACCCGCACTTCCTGTATATCCATCATTAAGAGTTAGGCCAGGTATGGCTTTTGGACCAACACCAGCTCCAATTCTTTGATAATCTGTTCCAACATTTGGATCAATCGTTGTTGCGTCACTTAACGTAAGCACTCCATTTGCATCAACAGCAGTAATGAGTTTTGCAGTACCTCCAGCAACCTCTGTATTCATGATCCATCCATAATCAGTTTTTGTCGGAACTACATATTTAGGAACAGCAACAGTTACTGCGGGTGATGAACCGGTTACAACAAGATTTTGAGTATTATTCTGATAGATATCAACCCCGGGATCTCCTTTTCTACCATTTGGATAAGTATTATCCTGGTATTGGTCGTGCATTTGAAAACTACCATTTACACCACCTCTGATGGATTTCCAATGCCACATATCAATTTTTTCTGTGGCATAATTTGTAGAGTGACGGCTTGAACCATCTGTAGTTGGCAGCCCGGTATGACATGATTTATAGCAGGTAGCTGTGCTCCAGCCATTAACTGAGTTGTTTATATTCCAGAGAAAGGCGATTTTATCTTCATAAAATGCTGGCCTTGTAATGCTGCCTGAAGCACTAAATGTGGGGGCGCCAATTTCCTGAACCCATTTTTTGACTGATGGATCAAAATACCAGGGGAGACGTTTTGCAGACTGAGTTGGATCTGTCCATTCTACCAGAAAATAAACATTGGTTGCGTCATAAGCTGAGCGCATTTTAACAAATGGAATTATATTTCCTGTATAACCTCTGAATACATCACCCGTTACTTCCGGTACCGCTGTGCTAAATTCGAGTTTTGGGATGTTGTCCCACATTGCATCTACCGTTCCATCAATGGTAGGGGCTGTGGTAACGTTTACAGAAACAAGATCCGTAGAACTATTAATAGATTGTGGAACATCCAGCACCTGATCGTCCTTGGTACAACTTTGCATATAACCGATAGCCAATAAAAAGGTAGCGACTACCCAGGTGTATTTTGATTTAAAGAGTTTCATAAAATCTTTTTTTGATTAATAAATATGTTTAAAAAAATATTTGTTTGAATCATAGTGCAAGGTAGAAACCGATTATGACGAGTTTTATGAACAGTATCAGCACAAAAAATGACAAATGTCATGGAATTGTAAAAATGCTTTTTTATTCAAATACTTTGAAAAAGCCAATCCTTTTCCTAACGCAGTAGTAATTAGAGCGTGTACCTGGCATTAAGTGGTAAAGCGAGAGTGTATTATCTGCAAAAGCATTGGTTGATCTACAAATAGGCGCAGCTATTACTATAATAGAGCTTAGTGAAATGACAGGGGTTAAGTTTCATCGGTTGGGGCGCTGGTATGATGATATATGTACCAATAGAAAAGAATAGCAAGCAATGAATTGAAATAAAGTCAAGATTTTAATAGGATAGTTATTGCTTATTGAAATGGGTTCAATAAATAAAAACTTAAAATAACCGGCATTGTAAACGAGGAAGTTTCAAAATAAATTATGAACTAAGTAATTGATAAAGGGCTAACAATATGTAAAAAGATCCCATCACTTTATTGATGGGTGAAATAGTAAGTTTAAAGTAGTTCATTATTTTTTTTCCTATAATTATATAAGTGAACATTACCAATAACGTACCAATGGCATTGTAAAAAATAAACAGTAGAAGGTTGCTGGTATTGCTGTTTAAATGAACTACTTTATTAATTAAAACACCTGCAACCACCCAAAAAGGGATTTGTTGCGGATGAATGATGATATAGAGAACGCCCCTGATAATGGTGTTTTTGTTGTTCCGCTTTTCTACTATCATCCACAACCCCATTATAAAAATCAACACGTAAGAAATAATTTCAATAGACTAGTAAAACTGGCTACTACTCCTGATGACATTTAAAAACATCAAAGATAATCCGCAATAAATACATTCAAATATTACAATCAGCAATAGCACTAACGACAGAAGTCGGTTTCTTTTAGCGCCTGATAATTCCACTACCATTAAATTGATATTACCTGGAAATAAATACCCATAAAAGCCAATTGGTATGCCAATGATGCTCATATAAACTGAACGCTTTTCTTGTATTCTTTTTCTAATTTCCTGGTGTGTTTGAACGATTTAAAAGACATAAAAGGTACACCAGCTTGTTTATTCATAAATGCAGCTTCGTACATCATTTGGTAGTGATTGGCAATTACCTTTTGTGCTTTAAAAAACGAAAAGCAGGGATCATAAATATGCGATGGCTCCGCCCCTGCACCATTCAATTCAAGTATGGCAATATTTTTACCTGCTTTTAAATCGTCAATACTGGTGCAACGCAAATCGAACCTGCCAAAATAAAAGCCGTCAATTTGTTTACTGATATGGTCAAAGGTTTTTATCAACGCCTCATCAATAATGTGATTGTAGTCGAGAAACATAGCACCCAATACATGATTACCATAAGGCACCAATACTTTCCGTTCACCCGATTTTAAAATACGGTTAAAGTCAATTTGTTTGTTTTGTTTTAACCTGTTGTACTGTAAAAAGGAACGGTTGTTCTGCATAATCAATTCATCTATGGTAGCGCATCCATCACCAGTTACAGCCAATAGTTTTTTTAATGTAACAGAGGTTAAACTTCCATGTTCACTGTTTGGATTTCTGTAATAAAAAATACTAAACTCCAAAGGGTAATTCACATAGGCCTGTACTAAAAAATCAACCCTCATCGCCTTTTTATAACATGCCAATTCGTTTGCAGATCCAATCTTCTTTACACACCAACCTCTCTCGCCTCTGTCTGGCTTGGCTATTACCGGAAACTCAATACCGGCTGTCTTCATTTTTGCTGTGATTACATCAAGACCATCTTCTTTATTTATTAATACAGTAGATGGATAATATTCTGTTGGCAGTAGTTTAAAAATACTCCATTTACTTTCAAAAAACATTCCGCCTGTTTCGATAGATGGGTTTGATGCCGAAAAGAAAAAGAAGGATCTGGCTTTAAAAGCGAGGTAGATATAATAAAAACTTACCGGCAAATAAACAAGCCACATGGGCCAATACTCCCAGCTAAATGCTTTGATGTAAAAAGACCTGAATTTAAATATTGTTAGATTGTTCATACTATCTTAATTGATTATCCAAATATTTTCTTCCTGAATGACTGACACGAGTGAGGCTGAAATAATACTGATTGCTATCCCCTTGTGTAACATTTCATTTTCAACTTTTCGCTTCAGGGTTTTCCGGGCGGCGGTGTAGCCTTCAAGGCCCGCGTCCGTCTTCAGTTCGGGGAAAAGATCAAAGATTTCCGAGCGTTGCGCATTGCCCATTCCCTTC
>JANPNY010000184.1:0-3010 GCA_031427745.1 Chitinophagaceae bacterium
AGAAGTGCAAAGCTATGATGGCAAACCTGGCTGGATATGCAACACCTGCCGCTTTGATAAAAAGAAAACAACTGATTGGACTATTGACGGACTTACCAGCATTAACAGGCACTCAGTTATTTCGCAAGGCAAATATCCCGGATTAGTAATGCCAAAAGAAACCATCACCGAAGTAATGGGAGGCAGGGCTCCAAGGCTGTTAATGAATATTCATGATGAGAGTGAAGTGAACAAGCCGACTGTGCATCTAAGTGAATTAAACGGGCCAGCCGATTCAACCGTTTTTGAATAAAAATTTTATAATCGGTTTTAGGAACACCCAATAAAAAGGAAATAATATTTTATGTTGTTAACCATCGATCTGGCTTTTGTCCTCGAAAAATTAATTTTAATAGTGATAGTTGTAATGTCGTCATTATTAATTGCCATGTATGCCACTTTTGGCGAAAGAAAAGTGGCAGCTATTATGCAAGACAGGCGTGGACCTAACAGGGCCGGGCCTTTTGGTCTTTTACAACCTGTGGCAGATGGTATGAAATTATTTTTTAAAGAAGAAATTATACCTAATTTTTCATCTAAGTTTCTATTTATTCTTGGTCCATGTTTGGCAATGCTTACCGCTATGATGACGGGTGCGGTAATACCCTGGGGCGATAAAGTTCATTTCTTTGGCAGGGATATCTCTTTGCAGATTGCAGATGTAAACATTGGGATACTGTATGTTTTTGGTGTAGTAAGCCTGGGTGTTTATGGCATAATGATTGGCAGTTGGGCCAGTAACAATAAGTTTTCTTTAATGGGCGGCTTAAGAGCAGCTTCACAAATTATCAGTTACGAACTGGCGATGGGTATTGCATTAATAGCTTTACTAATGGTAACGGGCACACTAAGTCTTAAAACAATGGTGGGCTTTCAAATGGATGGTTACTGGAATATCTTTAAGCAGCCGCTGGGGTTTCTGATATTTTTAATTTGTGTATTTGCCGAATGTAACCGCACTCCCTTCGATTTACCGGAGGCAGAAAACGAATTGATTGGAGGTTACCATACAGAATATTCATCCATGAAGCTTGGGTTTTATTTATTTGCAGAATACATCAATATGTTCATCAGCAGCTCTGTAATGGTGAGTTTATTTTTTGGTGGCTATGATATCCCCTTTGTAAACGATGCCCATTTAGTTGAAAGTATCGGCGTTAATTGGGTTGCTTTGTTACATACCTTTTCATTTTTATTTAAGGCGGCTTTCTTTCTTTTCCTTTTCATGTGGGTTAGATGGACTATTCCACGCTTCCGGTACGATCAGTTAATGAATTTGGGGTGGAAGGTATTAATACCGTTATCCCTTTTCAATATGCTGGTAACAGGGGCATTGGTTTTATTGCAACAAAATAACTGGCATTTTTAAATCATTAAAAATATATTTGCACAACTTTAAAACTTGGGCAGCTATCGAAATAATAAGTATGCAATCACTCACAAACAGAGCAAAAGCAGTTGACAGAAGGCCAATGAGCCTGCTCGAGAGGGCTTACCTGCCTGCAATTTTTAAAGGGATGGCCATTACATTTGGCCATATGTTTAAGAAAAGACCCACCATCAATTACCCGGAAGTAACACGACCATTCAGCCCGGTTTTCCGGGGTTTACAAGTTTTAAACCGTGATGAAGAAGGAAGAGAAAATTGCACAGCTTGTGGCTTATGTGCAGTTGCTTGTCCGGCAGAGGCCATTACAATGGAAGCAGCAGAAAGACAAAAAGGCGAGGAACATTTGTACAGGGAGGAAAAATATGCAGCTAAATTCGAAATAAACATGTTGCGCTGCATTTTCTGCGGTTTGTGTGAAGAAGCTTGCCCTAAAGATGCGATCTATTTAAGTGAAACCTTTGCTCCTGCTAATTTTCAGCGTAAAGGTTTTATTTATGGTAAAGATGATTTACTTATTCCACATCCAATTAATGAAAAGGAAGCATACGATAAGGCAAGGGGTGGAAGAGTGACAATTAAACAGGCATAGTTTTTCAGACATTCAAAATTAAACTTTCATAATTCGTAATTTAAAATGGGTATAGCTGCAATTTTATTTTGGTTTTTAAGTGCACTCGCAATAGGTGGTGCAATAATGGTAGTTGCCAGTAAGAACCCTGTCTATAGTATACTTTATCTCATCATTACCTTCTTTGCAATTTCTGGTCATTATGTGTTGATGAATGCACAGTTCCTTGCCATTGTAAATATTATAGTTTACGCAGGAGCAATTATGGTGTTGTTTTTATTTGTGGTTATGCTGATGAACTTAAATGCAGAAAGCGAACCTCCTCAAAAAAAGCGTTATTTGTTTTTTGCCGGTGTAATTGCAGGCTGTAGCCTGATGCTGGTATTGGTAGCTGCATTAAAAAGTAGTAGCTCAGCAACACAGTTGGTACAAATGGGTAGTGGTGATGTTGGGCTGATAAGCAACCTGGGTAAAGTATTGTTCACTGATTATGTTTTCCCTTTTGAAATAAGCAGCGTTTTGTTTTTGAGTGCAATGATTGGTGCCGTGGTCATTTCAAAAAAAGAAGTAGTTCATCCGGAATAGTTTGCTGCAAAGCATGCTTCGGTTGATGTATGCCCGATAATAATTTTGTCTTAATAAAAAAGTTTAACCCTTTATATGCCTATCAATTATTACATATTCCTTTCATTGGCTTTATTCTGTATTGGTATCATCGGGGTGTTAACCCGAAGGAATGCTATCATTATTTTTATGTGTGTTGAGTTAATGTTGAATGCAGCTAATTTATTATTGGTTGCCTTTTCCAAAATGCATCATCTTGTTTTGGGTGCTAACTCTCCAACACTAGCAAGTGAGGCGCAGGTTTTCGTATTTTTTATAATGGTTGTTGCAGCGGCAGAGGTGAGTGTGGGTTTGGCTATCATCGTAATGTTGTATAGAAATACGCATTCCGTTGATGTAAATTTTTTAAACAGGCTGAAAAATTGATCACTATCCTTTTAGGATGATTG
>JANPNY010000185.1:0-1781 GCA_031427745.1 Chitinophagaceae bacterium
AACGGCGAGTATGGCCAAAATTATCAACGGAATGGTAATAGCGGCAGGACTTTCGTGCAGGTGATGTTCCTGATCGTGTGTGCCCCGGAACTTACCTAAAAAGGTCATAGCATATAACCGGAACATATAAAAAGCAGTCATTAACGCTCCCAAAACACCGATGCCCCAAAGCACCGGGTTGTTAGCAAATGCAGCAGCTAAAATTTCATCTTTACTAAAGAAACCTGAGAAAGGAGGCATTCCTGCTATAGCCAAACAACCCAACAAAAAAGTAATATTGGTTACGCTCATGTATTTTTTTAAGCCGCCCATGTTACGTATATCCTGCTCGCCACTCATTGCATGTATTACACTGCCAGCACCCAGGAACAACAACGCTTTAAAGAATGCATGTGTCATAACATGAAACACTGCGCCTGTGTATGCACCTACTCCCAGGCCCAGGAACATGTAGCCCAACTGGCTAACAGTTGAGTAGGCCAATACTTTTTTAATATCGTTTTGTTTAAGCGCAATGGTAGCGGCTAAAATAGCCGTGGCCAAACCAACAATTGCCACTACAGTTTGTGTAGCCGGAGCCATAGTAAATAAAAGGTTACTTCTTGCAATCATGTAGATACCGGCTGTAACCATGGTTGCAGCATGTATCAAAGCACTTACCGGAGTTGGGCCCGCCATTGCATCGGGCAACCAGGTATACAAAGGAATTTGCGCACTTTTACCCGTGGCACCTACAAAAAGCAGCATGGTAATTCCTGTGATATCGGTAACAGATAACTTATGAACATTCTCAAAAACAGCATGATAATCTGCTGTACCAACTTTTGCAATTAACCAGAATACAGCCAGTAAAAATCCAAGATCGCCAATGCGATTCATGATGAATGCTTTTTTGGCGGCATTATTATAATCATTGTTTTTAAACCAAAAACCAATCAGTAAATAAGAGCACAATCCAACACCCTCCCATCCAATAAACATGATGATATAATTGCCTCCCATTACCAGCAATAGCATGGAAAATATAAACAGGTTGAGGTAAGAGAAATATTTAGCAAAGTCTTTACTTTCCTCTTCATGCATATAAGAAGTAGAATATACATGTATAAGAAAACCAACACCGGTGATGATTAAGAGGAACAAAGAGGAAAGCTGATCTATTTGAAAATCGAAGCCAATTTTTAAAGAAGGTAGATTGATGAAATCGTAATAGTGAGCTATATAAGTATTACCGTTTTTAACTTGTATAAATACCCATACACTCAATAAAAAAGAACCAAGTACAGCACCACTGCCTATAATGCCAGCTAAGGATTTTGATAAAGACTTTCTTCCCAACCCATTAATGAGGAATCCAATTAATGGTAAAAAAGGAATCAACCAAACTATTTGTAAATTATTCATGCCCCTGTCTCCTAAAGGAGAAAATTTTATGCTATAAAATTCAGCTATAGCATTTGGTTAAATAAAAGAGTTCAAAGTATTTATGCTTGCATTAATCCTTCTAAAAGGATAGTGATCAATTTTTCAGTCTGTTTAAAAAATTAACATCAACGGAATGTGTATTTCTATATAACATTACAATGATGGCCAAACCTACACTAACCTCTGCCGCTGCAACAACCATTATAAAAAAAACGAAAACCTGCGCCTCACTGGCCAATGTTGGAAAGTTAGTACCCAAAGCAAGATGATGCATTTTTGAAAAAGCAACCAATAATAAATTAGCTGCATTCAACATTAACTCAACACACATAAAAATAATGATAGCATTCCTTCGG
>JANPNY010000186.1:0-2465 GCA_031427745.1 Chitinophagaceae bacterium
AAAACATTTACCCAATTACTCACCGGCGAAGCTGTTGAATCTATCGTAACAGAAACAAAAGAAAATACAAGGGAAAACCTGGTTGTACTGGAAACCGCTTCTAATCAGCAATACCGGTTTGGGATGCCGGGGCCAACAATAAGTGCCCCGAATGGCAAGCCTGTTTAAACAGTATCGAAAAAATTAATACTGTGGAATACATTGTTGCCAGTGGCAGTTTACCAAAGGGTGTACCTACAGATATTTTTGCAAGAATAGCATTGATTGCCCGTAAGAAAAATGCAAGACTGATTGTTGATACATCAGGCGAAGCATTGAAGCAGGCAGTGCAGGCAGGTGTTTATTTAATAAAACCAAATTTAGGCGAATTGAGTTCATTGCTGGGAAAGGAAGAATTGAATATAGAACTGGTGGATGATGCAGCAAGAACAATAATTGATAAAGGAAAATGTGAAGTAGTGGTGGTTTCCATGGGCCCGGCCGGAGCTATGCTGGTAACAAAAGATCTGGCGTTGCAAATAATGCCACCTTCCGTAAAAAGAAAAGAAAAAGCACTGTGGGTGCAGGAGATAGTATGGTGGCGGGTATGGTGCTGAGCCTGGCAGAAAATAAAAGTTTAATAGAAACAGTTCAATATGGTGTGGCATGTGGCACTGCGGCTACCATGAACCCCGGCACTGAATTATGCAGAAAGGAAGATGCAGATTATTTATACAATATCATCAGAAGCAAAATACCCGGAGCATTTAAAGAAGTCACAACATAAAAACTAAAATAATGAACATTACAATTCAACCGAAAGATTTTACAGCAAAAGAAGGGCTGACTGATTTTATTAAAGAGAAAGCAGAAAAGCTATTCCGTATGTACGACAAGATTATCAGTTGCGAAGTGGTACTGAAAATTGATAAATCAGATGTCAAAGAAAATAAAGTTTGTGATATGCGGTTAATTATTCCGGGAAATGATTTACTGGCAAGTGCACAATGCCAAACCTTTGAAGAAGCTGCCGTGCAGGCCATTAAATCATTGGAAAAGCAAATTGAAAAAAGAAAGACCAAAACGATGCAGCCGCATAAGCATAATTAAAAGCATTGGAACGATATGGCAGTTAAAATAAACGACAAATGAAAAAGCAGGCAGGAATATGGATAGATGCAAAAAAAGCTGTGATTGTTTTTCTTGAGGGTAACAACCATACGCTTAAAACCATTCATTCAAATATAGAAAGCCGGGAAAGAATACCCGGCGAAACAAAATGGTTTACCCGGTTTGGTAATCAATTTTTAAATTTTGAAAAGCGAAAGAAAAACCGCAGGGATAATGAAATAAGGAATTACCTAAAAGGCGTTGTGAATGAAATAAGAAATGCAGATGAACTCGTTCTGTTTGGACCGGCTGGCATGAAAACAGAACTGGAAAAAACAATCTGGAAGGAAACAACACATTCGCCGGTAATCAGGGCTGTTGAAACAGCAGATAGCATGACAGAAAATCAAATGGTGGCCTGGATTAAAAACTATTATCAAAATAAAAATTAAAACCAATTAAATTAATCACCTAAAATACATTGTATGTTTTACGAAGAATTATACCCTGTGCTGGGTAAACTATTTTATCACATAGCAGCTACTGATGGTAAAGTACAGCCTGCTGAAAAAGAATCGCTGCAACAACTTATTCAAAGTAACTGGAAGCCATTGGAAGGCTCAACAGATAAGTACGGAACCGACCAGGCCAACCTGATTGATTTTGCTTTTGAGTATGAAGAAGCAGAAGGTGAAGGAGAAAACGGCTTTCAATCATTTGAGGCCTTTTATCTTGAAAATAAATCAAGGTTCAGTCCTGATATCATTAACAACATTTTGCAAACCGGCAAAGCCATAGCATCTGCTTACCGGGGTAAAAATAAGGATGAACAGGAGGTCTTGAAAAGAATAATTAACTTGTTTGAAAACTAAATGGTATCAAAGCGTATAATATCTATAATACCAGGCTCACTAAGCCGCTTTACAAAAAATGCAGCCTTCTCGGGTGTCATTCTCATTTTTGTGGCGCTGGTGGCAATCATCTGGGCCAATTCAGCAGCAGGCAATATTTATTTTGAACTGTGGCAAAACAAAATCACCATTGGTTTTGGTGATGCAGTCATTTCAAAACCTCTGCTACTATGGATAAATGACGGGTTAATGGCTATGTTCTTTTTTGTGATAGGCCTTGAAATAAAACGGGAAGTAATGGCCGGAGAATTATCAACCTGGAAAAAAGCAGCCATGCCCATATTTGCCGCCATAGGTGGAATGATTATTCCCTCCCTCATTTTTATTTTTTTTAATCACGGAAAGCCGTCTGCAAATGGCTGGGGAATACCAATGGCCACTGATATTGCATTTTCTCTGGGCATACTTGCACTGTTGTGTAAAAGGGTTCCGCTTTCATTAAAAATATTTCTTACGGCGCTTGCC
>JANPNY010000187.1:0-7129 GCA_031427745.1 Chitinophagaceae bacterium
TATTGAGTTAATATTTTAGTTTCTTTTAGCTACTTTATTTGTTTTTACAATTTTTAATATGTATGTGGGTACAATGGCGTGGATGCATTTAAAATTGTAGCAAGGGTTACCAACCTTTTAAAAATTCTTTTTAACTTATAAATCTCTTTATGAAGGTTGGCAACCTTTAATCCGCTGCGACAATTTAAAATGCACCCAATGGCGTTTAAAATCATTTTAAAACCCCTACATTTGCACTCTTCAAAATCATGCCGTAACATGATAAGTGTCCGCTATTGGCGGGCTTAGTCGCTCATAAAAAAGCAGTAAGGCATGTGAACATCATTAAAAATTATTGATACACATGAAATTAAGTCAATTCCGATTCGACCTCCCACTAAATCTGATTGCCCAAAACCCCACCAAGAGAAGAGAAGATAGCCGGATGATGGTAATTCACCGCAAGACTGGCAAAATTGAGGATAGAAATTTTAAAGACATTATTGAATATTACGATGACAAGGATGTAATGGTAGTTAACAATACCAAGGTATTTCCTGCACGTATGTATGGCCGCAAAGAAAAAACAGGGGCCAAGATTGAAGTGTTTTTGTTAAGAGAATTAAATAAGCCCAATCGTTTGTGGGATGTAATAGTTGACCCTGCCCGTAAAATACGTGTGGGTAATAAATTGTATTTTGGGGAAAATGACGAACTGGTAGCAGAGGTAATTGACAATACCACGAGCCGTGGGCGCACCATCCGTTTTTTATGGGATGGAACAGAAGAAGAATTTAGGGTGATGCTTGATTTTATGGGCGAAACGCCATTGCCTAAATACATCAAGCGCAAGCCCGATGAGGAAGATAAAGAACGTTACCAAACAGTATATGCCAAGCATGAAGGTGCCGTGGCTGCACCAACCGCAGGTTTACATTATAGTAAAGAACTGATTAAACGCCTGGAGATAAAAGGTATTCGCTTTGCGGAAACTACCTTACACACCGGTTTAGGAACTTTTAGGCCGATAGAAGTGGAAGACCTGAGCAAGCATAAAATGGATGCTGAATATTATGCCATCGACGAGGTGGCTTGTGCTATTGTAAATAAGGCAAAGGCTGATGGAAAAAGAATTTGCTCGGTGGGTACAACCACCATGCGTACTATGGAATCGTCTTTTACTGCACAAAAATTATTAAAACCGTCCGAAGGCTGGACAAATATGTTTATTCACCCACCGTACAATTTTTCTATTGCCGATTCATTGGTTACCAATTTTCATTTACCCAAAACCAGCCTGTTAATTTTAACCTGCGCTTTTGGTGGATACGATTTAATTATGGAAGCCTACAAAAAAGCAATTAAGGATAAATACCGTTTTTTTAGTTACGGTGATGCTATGCTGGTTATCTAAAAGTAATTAGAGATTTAGATCTTACAATTATATAAACTCCTCATTTAAGGGGAGTTTTTTATAGGGGTAATAATGGGATACTTTTAAAAAAAATGGGGCTGGAGTAGAAACTCCGGCCCGTTTTAAATCCAATATCCTATGAAAAACCACCTAGTAAACGTACGATGGAACTGCTTATTGTTACCCAAGTGAAATTGTATTGTTAAAATTTATACAATGGCCGACCCTAATTTGATCGAAAGCTGCTAGTGCTGCCTATTCCAGTCCAAACAATCCTTTATTCAATAATTGAAGCGTTTTTGTTTTATACTGTTTTGGTATCAGGATTGAAATATTGTGGTGACTGCCGCCGTAATTAACCATTCTCACAGGTATATCAGTTAAAGAGTTAAAAAGATGCTGCAATACATTTTTTGTTTCATTTATTTCATTCCCAACAATAGAAACGATGGCCTGTTCTCTTTCAATTTCAATACTGCCAAACGGTTCCAGTTCCTTAATAATGTCTTTTAATTGTGCATCGTCATCAATGGTAACGGAAACAGCTACCTCCGATGTTGTTACCATATCAATGGAGGTGCGATATTTTTCAAATACTTCAAACACTTTTCGTAAAAAGCCATAGGCCAGCAACATGCGGCTGCTTTTAATCTGGATAACGGTAATGCCATCCTTGGCAGCTACTGCCTTAACACCGGTGCTGCCTGCCAGCTCGGTAATTAATGTACCCTTTGCAGTTGGCTGCATGGTATTCAACAACTTTACCGGCACTTTATAAAATTGCGCAGGCCATATACTGGCTGGGTGCAATATTTTGGCACCAAAGTAGGCTAGCTCCGCAGCTTCATCAAAGCTTAACTGCTCAATGGCAACGGTTTTTGCAACCACTCTTGGGTCGTTGTTGTGCATGCCGTCAATATCAGTCCAAATTTCGCAAACGCTGGCCTGTATTGCTGCTGCAATCAGCGAGGCACTGTAATCACTGCCGCCCCTTTTTAAATTATCAACTTCCCCTTTTGCGTTGCGGCTGATATAGCCTTGTGTAATAAATATTTTTTTATCCTTATTGCGTTGCAGAATCTGTGTAAGTTTTACTTTAATGCTGCCAATCTGTGGTTCATCATAATTATCGATAGTCATAAAGTCCAATGCTGGTATCAGTAAATGATCAACTCCAATTTCTTCCAGGTAGATAGAAAACAATTTGGTACTCAGCAATTCCCCCTGCGCCAAAATATCTTTGTTTAACGCCTCACTAAAAGAAATTTTTACAATGATATTTAAAAACTCAAAATGGTCATTTATACAAGCCGTCGTTTTTTCTAACGCCGATGGGGTAACCAATAAGTGGTTGGTAAATATTTTATAATGATCCTGTAATGCCTGTATTTGTTGCCTGGCGCCGCTTTTATCGCCTTGAGAAAGTGCATTACTTATTTCTACCAATGCATTGGTGGTGCCACTTAATGCAGATAAAACTACTATTTTACTTTCTTCATCCTGCACAATCAACTTTGCCACTTGCTGCATCCTTTCAGGTTTACCAACGCTGGTGCCTCCAAACTTCATTACTTTCATGAGCTTCTTTTATTTGTTTGTAAGATAAATTACTGATAAAAAATTTTGTTCGTTGATGATTCAAATATTTTTTTACCGGTTGGTTTTTCTTTTTGTGAGTTGCAAATATAAATAACCTGTGGGAAGCAAAAATAGATTGTCACCATTGCAGGATAAGTGCTGTCAGCAGCTGTTTATTTCACAAAATTTACAATGATGATAGGTGGGGAGAGGAGGGAACGTTTCGCAGGGTAACTACAGGCGTTGTGATTAATCCATTTCACCAAAAAGGATTAATCACAAAAACCTATTTGCCGATAAAGCAACATTGAAAAATTGCCGGCGGCGTTATA
This sequence comes from Chitinophagaceae bacterium, assembly GCA_031427745.1. Lineage (GTDB taxonomy): Bacteria > Bacteroidota > Bacteroidia > Chitinophagales > Chitinophagaceae > Ferruginibacter. Next base: position 3,304 of record JANPNY010000187.1, read on the forward strand.
AAAAATTGTTCACTAATTGATCGCTTGCTACATTACTATCCGAAGACTGTTTAATTCCTTAAAGGCTTTCCAGTCTTTAATACACTCTGTATTCTTTCAAGTGTTTTCTTTTCTCCACAAAGACTCAGGAATGCTTCCTTTTCTAAATTCAACAGATATTGTTCGCTAACTAAAGTTGGTTCGCTTAAATCGCCGCCGCACATTACGTAGGCTAGTTTTTTAGCAACAGTTACATCATGATCGGTAGCATATTTGCCCATGTGCATTCCGTTGATACCAGCAAGCATGGTACCCAAAGCACTGCGGCCCAATACTTTTATATCGTTGCGTTGCACAGGCATTACATATCCTGCATCAAACAATTCTATTACAGCATTTTTAGCATCTGCAATACGCCGGCTGCTGTTCATACTGATGGTATCATTTCCTTTTCTGTAAATGCCCAAATCAAATGCCTCGTGTGCAGATGTAGCTACCTTGGCAGTAGCAATGGTAAGAAACCTGTTTTGCAACGTATTGGTATCAACTTCACCGCTATGTAATTCATCCGATGCCCTTAGTACAAATTCTTTGGTACCGCCACCACCGGGTATTACACCGATACCCACTTCTACCAATCCGGTGTATGTTTCAGCAGCAGCAATCACTTTATCCGCATGTAGGCATATTTCGCAACCACCGCCCAATGCTAAACCATGTGGTGCCAACACCACCGGGATACCGGAATATCTTACCCTCATCATGGTATTTTGAAACATACGGATGGCCATATCAATTTCATCATAATCCTGCTCAATGGCCAGCATAAATATCATACCCACATTGGCGCCTGCGCTAAAATTCTGACCTTCATTTGCAATTACCAATCCCTTGTATTTTTCTTCTGCAAGTGAAATAGATTTTTGAATGCCTTCCAATACTTCGCCACCAATGCTGCCCATTTTGGTGTACCATTCCAAACCAAGCACATCGTCACCTAAGTGGTACGTGCGGCAGGAACTGTTTTTCCAAATTGTTTGGTTATCGAAATTCTTCATTACAATAAAAGCTTCACCACCCGGCATTGCCTTGTACAACTTACTACTAACATCGTAGCAGAGCCGCTTACCATTTTCAATCTTATAAAAAGAACCTGCCCCGGAAGCGATCATTTCATCTACCCATGCCGCTACTTTAAATCCGGCAGCTTTCATCGCAGCCGTAGTTTTGGCCACGCCTAATACATCCCAACTTTCGAATGCACCAATCTCCCATCCAAAGCCTGCCATCATACCGTCATCAACCCTGTAAATTTCATCAGAAATTTCTGGTATGCGGTGACTGATATAGCTGAATAAATTATAGTGAAACTGTCGGTAAAATTCCCCGGCTTTATCCGTACCGGCGCATAAAGCTTTTAACCTCGATTTTAAATCTTCAATTGGTTTGGCTGTTTCTAAAGTGGCGAATTTTGCTATAGCTCTCGGGCCGTATTCCATTGTTTTGAGATTCAATGTAAGAATCTCTTTTTCGCCTCCGGTAGTTTTAGTTTTTTTAAAGAAACCCTGCCCTGTCTTGTCTCCCAGCCAATTGTTGGTGAGCATTTTTTCCAACCAGGTTGGTATGGTAAACATTTCTTTGGCCTCGTCATCCGGGCAATTTTCAGCTACGCCTTTTGCAACTTTCACCAGGGTGTCAATACCTACAACATCGGCAGTTCTAAATGTTGCAGACTTTGGCCTGCCAATGATTGGACCGGTAAGTGCATCAATTTCGTCGATGCTTAACTGCAATTGTTCCATCGTATTCATAATAGTCATCATCCCAAAAACGCCAATACGATTGGCAATAAATGCGGGTGTGTCTTTGCACAACACCGTTGTTTTGCCCAAAACCAAATCGCCGTAGTGCAGTAAGAAATCAACCACAGCCTGGTCCGTATGCGGCGTGGGAATTATTTCCAGTAACCGCAGGTACCTCGGCGGATTAAAAAAATGGGTGCCGCAAAAATGTTTTTTAAAATCATCGCTTCTTCCTTCTGTCATCAGGTGAATAGGAATGCCGGATGTATTGGAAGTGATTAAAGTGCCGGGTTTCCGGTATTTTTCTACTTCAATAAAAATCGATTGCTTGATGTCTAACCTTTCTACAACTACTTCTATCACCCAGTCGCAAGATGCAATATTCTTCATATCGTCAGTAAAGTTGCCGGTGGTAATTTTCTTTATCACGTCTTTTGTATAAACCGGCGAAGGATTCGATTTTATGGCCGCAGCCAGTGCATCGTTTACGATCTTATTTTTATCTGCTGGTTTTAAATTCCCTTCAGCGGATGGGGGCGCCTGGATATCCAATAACAACACCTGCAGGCCCACACCAGCAAAATGACAGGCAATGCGACTACCCATTACACCACTTCCCAATACGGCAACTTTTTTAATCGTTCTATTAATCATACAATATTATTTTTAAAAGCTTTTTAATGGCGACCGAAAATAGTTAGTTAAACAACTATTTTTATAAATCGAAATTAATGCATTATTGATTGAGAGAAAAAATAAATTGAAAAAGATAAACCAGGGAAAAATGTAGCCAGGAAAAAGATGGGAAAATGATTATTTCAGGGGATACAAAATAACTCTTAATTGCTTATCAGTATTGAGTTTGCTGTTAAAGAAATAACCCACCGCACTCAGTTTGCTATCCGATGCCCAGGTAAGTATGGGGAAGCCCGGGAAATATTTTTTAAGTAGCGGATATTGAAAATAGTAACCTGATAATGCACTTACAGGATAGTGCTCCAGTTGCTTTTTAATGCTATCGATATAAACAATAACAGCAGCTTCATTTTCCTGGTAAGGGTTAAAGAACGGTGTATAATAACTGGTGAAAAAACCACTGTCGCAAAATGACTGCAGGCATTCGGGATTGGGTGATTCAATGATCATTTTATTATTTAACCTGTAGGTATTTCTTAAAGTGGCAATGTATTTTAACGACTGTTGTTGATTGGTTACAGAAAGATTTTTAAAATCAAGCCATATAGGTGCGGTCATTTTTCTTGTTTTGTAAATGCCCAGCACCGCCTCAATGCGCAAGGTAGAATACTCAGTAGAATCATGGTATAAGAGCAGGCAATTTTTAGCTGTATCAAAATATACATCCATTTCAAAGCCTGCTGCATCGGCTGGCAATACGTTTACCCGATCAATTGTATTTACCGCTTTTACCCACCTTTTTCCATTCACCTGCAATGGTTGCTTACAGGCATTCAGCATCGAAGGTTTTCGCTGATAGGTAAAGGATGATCCTAATAAAACCCGGCTCATTCCTTTGTGCAGAAAAACATCAGCTGCAAAGTATGCAAGCAAAATAAAAACGGTGACTGTATATTTGTTCAGGAGGAACTTTTTCTTCTTCATCAAACATGAAATTTTTTCTCTTATTCAACAACATTGTAAAAAAAGAAAAACCTGCTTTATTATTTTTTCTAAAGCTACTCCTTTTATTAGGTGCTATAAAATGCATTTTCTTTTTTAATAACTACCGCATTGCCGGTGGTTGGTCGCTTAGTTCGGTCAAGGATTTTTTTCAGGTGTTGAAATGGGCATTTATCTATGATTCATTTTCAATTGTACTGATCAATTTTCCATTGTTGTTATTGCTGATGATTGGTGGGAAATTGCTCACCAGTAAGACAATAAAAAAAATCATCCTCCTGGTGTTTACCATTTTAAACACGGTAGCAGTTTTTTTAAATACAGCAGATATTTTCTATTTCCGTTTTCACCTGCAACGTGCCGATGCTGACCTGCTGTATGTTTTAAGAAATCCATTTGAGAATGGG
>JANPNY010000188.1:0-1920 GCA_031427745.1 Chitinophagaceae bacterium
GCCAGCGACATTACCAGGCGTTCCCGAATAGGGTCAATCGGAGGATTGGTAACCTGTGCAAATAATTGTTTAAAATAAGAGCTTAAATGTTGCGGCTGATCGCTTAAAACTGCCAGCGGAACATCGGTGCCCATGGAGCCAATAGGCTCTTTACCATCTAATGCCATGGGCGCAATGATGGTGTTTAAATCTTCCGTCGTATAACCAAATGCCTTTTGATATTTAAAAATCTGATCGCTTTCCAGGTGGGTAAACATTACCCGTGGCTCCGGTAATTCTTCCAGGCGGATTTTATATTTATTGAGCCAGTCGCCGTAAGGTTTTTGAGAACAGATTTCTTTCTTCAATTCTGCATCACTTATAATTCTTCCCTGTTCTAAATCTACCACAAACATTTTTCCTGGTTGTAGCCGACCGTTTTCTTTTATAAGCGCCGGGTCTATTGGCAGGGCGCCGCTTTCGGAAGCCATGATAACCCTGTCATCATGCGTAACACAATATCTTGAAGGACGCAGACCATTTCTATCCAGCGTAGCACCAATAATTCTGCCATCGGTAAAAGAAATAGAAGCCGGGCCATCCCATGGTTCCATCATAGAAGCGTGGTACTCGTAAAATGCTTTTTTTACAGGATCCATTTTATCATTGCCATCCCATGCTTCGGGTATCAGCATCATCATTACATGTGGCAGCGAGCGGCCTGAAAGTGTAAGCAATTCAATCATGTTATCGAGGCAGGCAGAATCTGATTGCATGCTGGTGATTACCGGCAACAACATCTCCATTTCTTCCTTCGGAAAATAAGGAGACAGGAATCCTTTTTCACTTGCCTTTAGCCAGTTTAAATTGCCTTGTAGTGTATTGATTTCACCATTATGTGCAATGTACCGAAACGGCTGTGCCAGCTTCCACGAAGGAAAGGTGTTGGTTGCAAACCTGGAATGCACCAGGCCAAAAGCACTCACCACTCTTTTATTACTTAAATCGGGAAAATACTGACGAACCTGTCCGCTGGTTAGCTGCCCTTTGTACACCACTGTTTTGTACGACAGGGAGGCAATATAAAAACCAATAGCATCTTTACGAACGGTATTGAAGATGGTATGACTTGCATAATTCCTCAATACAAATAATTTTCGTTCAAAATCCATCGGGTTGGTGATGTGATCGGGACAAGCAACAAAAACCTGTTCCATCACAGGTTCTACCGATAAAGCCGTTGGGCCAATACCCGATGTATTTACCGGTACGCTTCTATACGTTAATATGTCAAGTCCTAATTTTTCCGCAGCCCGGTTAAAAATATCCCTGCATTCTTCCCGCAGTTTAATTTCTTTTGGAAAGAAAATTACACCTACTGCATACCGTCCAAAAGATGGCAGATGCACGCCTAACTTCACACATTCATCAAAGAAGAACTCATGTGGTATTTGTATAAAAATACCGGCACCATCTCCGGAGTTTGCTTCGCAACCGCAAGCGCCGCGGTGTTCCATATTTTCCAGGATGGTTAATGCATCAGAAACATGCTGGTGCGATTTGTTGCCCTTAATATTGGCAACAAAACCAATTCCGCATGCATCATGTTCAAATGATGGATCATACAAGCCCCCGTCTTTTAAAGGCGGGTTAAGTAGGTGCTCATTGCCGGAAGTGTATTGCTTCATCATCATGGTTTGTTTTCTTTTTTAAAAATAATTTTTAGCAAAAATTATAAAAGCAAGCAATCGAAAAATAGTTTTCTTTAAGATTTGAATCTAATTTATTTATACCCTTTTTTATCTTTTCTCTCACCAAATAGAAGCGTATCAATAGCGCTTAAATCTTATCAGCATTTTATTCAGGAACGTCATCTTAAAAGTTCCTTGTCTCACAATACTCCTGCCCAATTCCCCCTTTGGGGGCAGGGGGCTTTTACGC
>JANPNY010000189.1:0-9351 GCA_031427745.1 Chitinophagaceae bacterium
GTCAGCATCTGCCATACCAGCTAAAAAACTCTTACTATCTGCTTTGCTCAAATCTGCCACCTGGCTTAAGACAAATAATATATCTTTTGCCCGGTTAAGCAAAGTGCTTTGAAATCCGCCTCTGTCGCTGTAGGTAGATTCGGTGTGATTAATGGAAACTACCACATAACCTTTGGATGCCAGGTTTTCGGTGAGATAAGTCATCAATAATTTTGAACCAACATAGCCATGCGACACAATGATTAAAGGAAATTTACCGGATGAAAGATCTGGTGCCGCATTGCGCAAAGCCCTGCCTGTAAAAGAAAATGGAATCAATGGCCTTGTACTATCTTTAAATAAACCCAGTGTTGCGTTATAAGTTTCCAGTTCTTTTTTGTTGGCTGCAATAATTGCAGGATACCAAACTTCAATTTTTAAATGTCGGTCATAAAATGGGTCTACACCTCCCTTAGAATTAAGGACATCTACCTGGTTTTTATTAATCAACTCCAGTGTTTGTACCCCAACTTTGTAATTACCCCTTGCAGCTAATTCAGGTGCATCCGGCAACGCATCACCAATAACAAAAGAATCATTATTGATTTGTGCAAAAGTACTGGTAGTAATAAATAGAAATAGAGCAACAGGCAACAGGCACCTCGTAAAAAATAGTTTCATGGCAAATAAATTTTTAGCTTTCAATGTATGGAATAATCTGTAAATAATGCTGATTGGTTTTTGATATTCGGTAACTTTAATATTACCTGGTAGAAACCTTGCGCTTCCGTAATAAACATTCTTGCTATTGAGTTATTTAATTACCTTACGTGTTAGGTACACAGGTTAAATAAATATGGTTGATAATTTATGTTGTATTTACAATTCAGTTGAATATCGCAGCATGCAAAAATGTTTTAAGTGATAGATGAGTTTAGTTTTTTAACCTTAATACGATTGATTAAATGAAAACAGCTTTAATCATCGGTGGCACAGGCCTTACCGGCAAAAAGCTTACCCGCCTTTTATTGGCGGATAAAAGATACCAGCAGATAAAATTATTGGTGCGAATGCCAATGGACATTATCTATGAAAGACTGGAACAGATTACTTATGATTTTGATTCGCCGGATGATAGTAAAATAGTTGCTGATGAATTATTTTGTTGCTTGGGTACAACCATTAAAAATGCAGGAAGCAAAAAAGCATTTTACCAGGTGGATTATGAATATGTTTTGCAGACCGCACAGGCAGCCTATAAAAATGGTTGTCGAAAATTTGCCCTGGTATCGTCGATGGGAGCCAATCCAAAATCAATATTTTTCTACAATAAAACAAAAGGTGAAATAGAAGAAGCAGTAAAAAAGATAGGCTTTGAAAGCTGTTTTATTTTTCGTCCATCGTTGTTGTTAGGCCATCGTACTCATGTTCGTTTCGGCGAATCAATGGCACAGGCAATACTTCCTAAAATTGCTTTTTTATTTCCCAAAAAATACAGGCCCATTCAAAGTAAATTAGTTGCTTCAGCAATGCAATTGGTGATGAACGCAGATTACAAAGGCGTTTGCATATTTGAGTCGGATGAGATAGATGCCATTGCAAGCCGGTAGCAGTAAAGAATTTGATGATTTATTGGTATAGAGTTAATACTTATTTTATTGAAATTCATAAAACAGGGATTGCATAAAACGCAATCCCTGTTTATATTTAAGAAATATTGAAACGCTATGATAGTAAAAATGCCGCTGGAAAATTTTTTGGTGATTGACATTGAAACTGTATCTACCCAAAAAGATTTTGAAACAATGCCCGTTGAATGGCAACATTTGTGGGAAGAAAAAGTACATCGCAGCGTGCCCGACGGTGTAACAGTTGCTGAATATTATCCACAGCGGGCGGGAGTAATGGCTGAGTTTGCCAAAGTGGTGTGCATTAGTTTAGGGTATTTTAAAAAGGAATATAAAGAATACCAGTTTAGGGTAAAATCTATTGCAGGGCACAATGAAAAAGAACTGCTGGAAAAATTTGTACAAACCGTTAACCAGCTGGAAGCCATCCACAACCGGTGGAGTTTTACAGGGCATAACATCAAAGAATTTGACATCCCTTTTTTATGCAGGCGTTTATTAATCAATGGCCTTCAAATACCAACTTACCTCGATTTTCAAAATATGAAACCATGGGAAACCAATATGGTAGATACTTTTCAATATTGGCGTTTTGGCGACTATAAAAATTTTACTTCTTTAAAATTATTGGCGGCGGCCTTAAATGTGCCCTCTCCTAAAGACGATATTGATGGCAGCATGGTAGGCGATGTGTACTGGAAACAAAATGATGTTGAACGCATTGCAGTGTATTGCCAAAAGGATGTGGCAACAGTGGCTAATATCATACTACGGTTTAAAAACCTGCCCCTGCTAACCGAAAGCCAGGTGGTATACGTTCATTAAACCGGGTGCATTTAAAATTGGTGCAACGGATTATAGGGTTGCCAACCTTCATGAAGAGATTTATACGTTAAAAGAATTTTTAAGGTTGGCAACCCTTGCGGCACCCATAAAACCTATGGTTTATACAATAAATATTTTTGTCTTATTTTTTTAAAGTTACTCAATTCCGGCTCCCAGCTTTGCCTTATTTCCGTGGCAGTTTTGCCGTCCTTTACCTGCTGCATCAACACATCGTTGCCAGCCAGTTTATTAAAGAAATTATTTTTTAAAAAGAAGCTGTCTTTGCCTGGAAATAATTTATAGGCATCCAGCAGGTATTGTAATTCTATCCGGCAATTGAGTGATTTTAATATTTGTTCGGTACTGCCACTTATATTCCAGCCGTAACATTGCTGATAAAAACATTTGCTGCTTTTGGCGCCTGCATTGGGTTTGGGGGTAAATGAAAAAAGTGTTTTGGGTAAATCCGGGTGGCCAAAAATCTGGAAAGGTTTGTCTGTTCCCCTGCCCTCGCTGAGTAAGGTACCTTCAAAAAAACAGGTGGAGGGGTACAGGTAAATGCTTTGCATATTTTTTAAATTGGGCGATGGCATTACCGGTAATATATACTTACTGTTGTGGTTGTAATTGCTGCATTTTATTACCTGTACGTGAAAGGGCGTATCTGCAGTGGGATGTGTTGATACGTTGTATTCGTTGATGGAATTGGCTTTGGGCGACAACCATTTTTCACCAGCCAGCATCAATGCATATTCTCCTATTGTAAGGCCGTACACAATGGGGATGGGTTGCATGCCGACAAAGCTTTTAAATTTTTTATCCAATACTGGTCCATCTATATAAAATCCATTGGGGTTTGGCCGGTCTAAAATCAACAAAGGTTTGTGATTTTCGAGGGCTGCTTCCAAAAAATATTCCAATGAGGAGATGAAAGTATAAAAGCGGACGCCCACATCCTGGATATCAAATACCAACACATCTATATCTTTAAAATCTGCTGCTGTTGGTTTTTTATGATCACCGTACAAGCTGATTACGGGGATGCCGGTCTTTGTGTCGAGGCCGTTTTCTACGTGTTCACCTGCACCTGCATTGCCCCTAAACCCATGCTCGGGACCAAAAATCCTGGTTACTTTTATACCGCTTTTTATCAATGTATCTACCAGGTGCGAATTTTTTACCATGCTGGTTTGATTGGCGAAAACTGCTACAGACTTACCTTTTAACAATGGTAGATAAACCTCCATTCTTTCTGCACCGGGTTTAATAGTTACAAGGTTGGATGATTTTACAGCTGCATTTTTTTGCTGGGCATTTGTTGGTTGGGCGGATATAGTTAATAAAAAGAGGAGAGAAATAAATGTATTTTTCATGCTGCTAAGTTCAACAAAACTTTTTAATTCGGTTGGCAAGGTTTTAAGGTTTAAATTGCCAAAATTTGGCAGTTACATTTTTTGGAAACTGGTTGTTTTATTGCACAATAAAGATAATCAGTACAAGAGGGCGACGCCAATGAAGCTGATAAAAGTTTATCGGCCAGGTACATAAAATATTAACCAATCCTGTTACTTAAAAAAGGGGCAGGCACACAAAATTAAACACAATGGCACAAGTAAAAGAAGGTGATGTGGTAAGAGTACATTACACAGGAAAATTAACAAGCGGAGAACAATTTGATTCATCTGCAGGCAGAGAACCACTGGAGTTTACAGTGGGTGCAGGCCAAATGATTAAAGGTTTTGATGCGGCAATGCCGGGTATGGCCATTGGCGAAAAAAAGACCATCAATATTATTCCGGAAGAAGCCTATGGCGCAAAGGACCCTGCTGCAACCATTGAGTTTCCGAAGGAGCATATTCCTGCTGATATGAAGTTAGAGGCGGGGATGCAATTGACGTTGACCGATCCAAATGGTAACCCCGTACCGGTGGTGGTGGTAGAGGTAAAAGAAGAAATGATTATTCTAGATGCCAATCATTTTTTAGCAGGTGAAGAGCTGGTTTTTGATATTGAATTGGTAGAGATCGTTTAAGGTGAATGGTCAATGGTGAATGGTCAATCGTGAAGTAGACCTTTGTATAAAAGAGGAATAAGAGCTTTGTCAGCGGCCTGTTTTTCGGACTGCTTTTTTGTTTGCCTGTTGAAAGTATTATTGGGAGTTTAAGGTTAAATGGACAAACATTCACCATTGACCATTGACCATTCACTATTCACAAAAAATACTATGATTAAAATTAGCCCTGATAACGTTGCTGAACGCCTGTTGCGCTATGTACAAATTGATACCCAAAGTGATCCCAACAGTAATTCAAATCCCACCACCGAAAAACAAAAAGACCTCAGTAAATTATTGCAAAGGGAATTATTTGGTATGGGAATTACCGATGCCGTTACGGATGAGTTTGGATATGTGTACGCAACTATCCCGGGTAACAGTGATAAAAAAAACATTCCTGTAATTTGTTTTTGCAGTCATGTAGATACAGCGCCGGATTGCAGTGGTACCAACGTAAAGCCTATTCATCACCGGTACTATGATGGCAATGATATTGTATTGCCCGACGATACCACACAGGTACTGCGAATGACCGACTCTCCGTACTTAAAAGAACATCTCAACCATGGCATTATTACCGCAAGTGGCTTAACATTATTGGGTGCCGATGATAAAAGTGGAGTGGCAGTCATTATGGAAGCTGCTTTATATTTTATGCAACATCCTGCCATAAAACATGGAGATATCAGGATATTATTTACTCCTGACGAAGAAGTGGGAAAGGGCACCGCTAAGGTTGATATGCAACGATTGGGAGCTCAGTTCGGCTATACATTAGATGGGGGAGAAGCAGGCAGTTTGGAAGATGAAACATTTAGTGCAGATGCCGCTACCATTACTATTGAAGGCGTGATTGTTCACCCCGGTTATGCAAAAGATAAACTGGTGAATGCATTAAAAGTTGCAGGTGCTGTGCTGGATGCACTACCCAAAAATGAATGGAGTCCGGAGACAACAGAAGGCATGCAAGGTTTTGTGCATCCCGTTGCCGTAAATGGCATTGCAGAAAAAGCCAGCTTACAATTTATTGTAAGAGATTTTACTGAGGCTGGTTTGCAAAACTATCATACAAGATTAAAGCAGATCGCTATTGATGTGGTAAAACAGTTTCCCGGTGCATCCATGGAATATACTACAGATGAACAATATCGGAATATGAAAATGGTACTGGATAAATATCCGCAGGTAACGGCTTACGCAGAAGAGGCTATACAGCGGGCAGGGTTATCTGTAAAAAAAGAAAGCATCCGTGGCGGTACCGATGGCAGTAGGTTTAGTTATATCGGTATGCCATGCCCCAATATTTTTACAGGCATGCAAAATATCCATAGCAAATTGGAATGGATTGGCACAAACGATATGGCTAAAGCCGCTGAAACAATTGTGCATTTGGCAATGATTTGGGAGGAAAAGTCTGCTGCAACAAACCTTTAATGAGCCGTGTTTTTTTATCTATACTGCAGCTTTCGATTTACCAATTTAAAAACAACTACCTTCAAACCTAAATTTAAAAACAATGGAACTAATTAAAGATTTTTGGTGGCTGATACCAATTTTTGCACTTATCGCCGGTGGCTTATTTACCATCAACCAGGGCACTATTGGAGTAGTAACCAGGTTAGGCAAATACCACAGCATTAAACGGCCGGGACTAAATTTTAAAGTACCCTTTCTCGATCAATTGTACAAAAGAGTGAGCATTCAAAATCGTTCGGTAGAACTGGAGTTTCAAGCCGTAACGGTTGACCAGGCCAATGTTTACTTCAAATCGATGCTCCTGTATTCTGTGTTGAATGTAGAAGAAGAAACCATTAAGAATGTGGCTTTTAAATTTATCAGTGATAAAGATTTAATGCAGGCATTGATAAGAACCGTGGAAGGAAGTATCCGGGCATTTGTATCTACCAAAAAACAAGCGGAGGTTTTAAATGTACGAAGGGATATTGTTGAAAATGTAAAAGACCAGGTTGACATTCAACTGGAAAGCTGGGGTTATCATTTGCAGGATTTGCAAATTAATGATATCACATTTGATGAAGCCATTATTACAAGTATGAGCAAAGTGGTGGCAAGTAACAACCTGAAAGCTGCAGCGGAAAATGAAGGTCAGGCATTGTTGATTACTAAAACTAAAGCTGCAGAAGCAGAAGGTAATGCTATTAAAATTGCTGCAGAGGCAGAACGTCAGGCTGCCCAGCTTCGTGGACAAGGCGTGGCATTGTTCCGGGAAGAAGTAGCACGTGGTATGAGCCAGGCTGCTACCGAAATGAAGCAAGCTAACCTAGATACTAATGTAATTTTATTTAGCATGTGGGTAGAAGCCATTAAAAACTTTGCAGAGTACGGTAAAGGCAACGTAATTTTTTTGGATGGCAGCAGTGATGGCATGGAAAAAACAATGCGCCAAATTATGGCCATGCAGCAGATGGGCGAAAAGACGAATCTTTAACAAGGAAAAATATCATAAACCAATTATCTTAAAAGGATAATTGGTTTTTTTATAAATTATAATTGGTAGCCAATTCTTTTAACTCCAGTAAATTATTCACATTTAATTTATCGAATAACCTGGTTTTGTGGGTGCCCACTGTAGAAACTTTAATATTGATTTGTTTTGAAATAGAACTGATGGTGCCGCCGGATAAAAGCATCGAGGCAATTTCAAACTCTCTCGCAGAAAGGCGGTTAAAAGGATTGTCTGTTTTGGCAGATGCGGATCCATCTGCTAAAAAATCGGCCAGCGAATCGCTGATGTAACGGCGGTTATTAAGAACTTGATTGACCGCTTTTATAATTTCTTCCAGAGGCGCTTCTTTTGAAACAAATCCTTTGGCGCCGGCTTTTAAAAATCGTTTAGCATAAATTTTTTCGGCGCTCATAGAAAACATTAAAACTTTTGCATCGGGGTATTGTAGACGGATTGTTTCCATCAAACCAATTGTATCGGTTTTAGGCATTTGAATATCAAGGATAATCAAATCAAAAACATGTTCTTTTAAATTTTCCAGCACAGCATCTCCACCGGATGCTTCATAAATTTCTGCAGGTTTAAAAATCTCTAACAGTAATAATTTAATGCCCGACCTAACCACCACATGATCGTCTGCTAACAGAAATTTTTTCATAACCTAACTGATTGATTTTTTTAAAATTAGACCAATTTTTTAACAATGCATACCGGGTAAAAAAAGAAAAAATATATCAAAAGGAAATTTGATGGGCTAAAAAACTAATTTGGCACATTATAAATTAAGTTTAACCTAAAGGAATAAATTAGGTGTAACGTAACAATAAAATGTATGTCGAAGTTTTTAATTGCAGGATTGGGGAATACCGGAAACGAATATGCACATACAAGGCATAATATTGGCTTTGATGTGGTGCAGGCATTTGTGCAAAAACATGGGGGAATATTCCGGCTGGATAGGCTGGCTTATGTAGCTGAAATTAAATGGAAAGGGAAAATATTTGTATGTATTTGTCCTACTACTTTTATGAACCTTAGCGGCCGTGCTTTTAAATATTGGATGGATAAGGAAAAAATACCTTTGGAGCATACCCTGACAATTGTTGATGATCTTTCGCTTCCTTTGGATAAGCTAAGGTTGAGGGCAGGAGGAAGCGCCGCAGGTCATAACGGATTAAAGGATATCCAGGAAACGCTCGGCACAGATCAATATCCTAAGCTTCGATTTGGTATTGGCAATAGCTACCCCAAAGGCTTGCAGGTTGATTTTGTATTGGGTAAATGGCAGGCCGACGAAAAAGAAATAGTGCAATTAAAAATTCAAACCTGCGTTAATGTAATAGAAAATTTTGCAGCAATTGGAATTGATAAAACGATGACTGAAGTGAATAAATTATCTATTAAATAGCAAATAGTATTTTTACTAGTAACTAATTTGTATTATTACGTGTTTTGTCTATATTCGTTAATAAAACCTGATATCCTCTTAAATACTGAACCATGAAGATTATTTGTGTAGGTCGTAACTATGCGGCACATGCCAAAGAACTTGGCAACGAAATACCGACGGAGCCTGTCATTTTTATGAAGCCGAAAAGTGCTTTACTGCAAAGTCATACACCGTTTTACTACCCTGAATTTACCAACGAACTTAACTACGAATGTGAATTGGTTTTACGGGTTTGCAAAAATGGCAAATATATCCAGGAGCGTCATGCTTCCAACTATTATAATGGTATTACAACCGGGATAGATTTTACAGCACGGGATATACAAAATCAACTTCGTGAAAAGGGTTTACCCTGGGAAAAAGCCAAGGCATTTGATAATAGCGCAGCCGTTGGCAAATTCATAGATATTACCCCGGGTTTTAATAAAAAGAATATCAACTTTAGTTTTTATAAAAATAAAGAACTGGTTCAGCAAGGCAATTCCGGCGATATGATTTTTAGTTTCGACGTGATAATTGAACATATCTCTAACTACTTCTCATTGAACATTGGCGACCTCATTTTTACCGGAACACCAGCAGGCGTGGGCGAATGTGTGGTAGGCGATGAATTAGAGGCCTTTGTTGAAAAGGAAATGCTGCTTAAACTCGAAGTAAAATAACCGCTTATAATTATTTGAAAGCCTTCTTGCCTGTGCAGGAAGGCTTTTGTGTTTCTTAACGTTTCTGCGATGTAATTAATCGCTTAAACTGGTAATGCCAATGCTGTATTTATTACCTTGCCGCTTTATTCTCTACATTTAAAATATGTTAACCAACGATTTATTGTTAAAAGCTTATGGTTTGATGTGTACCTCACGAGCCATGGCAGATATGTATGAAAACAACCGGCAAACCTGCAAGTACGTACACTCCACTTCCAAAGGCCATGAAGCCATTCAGTTGG
>JANPNY010000190.1:0-11764 GCA_031427745.1 Chitinophagaceae bacterium
ATGTAGTTGGTGGTGCATGGGGCGGATTTTCGCCTACACAAAACCTGGTAGATGCCTATGAAATGAAGAATGGTAAAGCAATTACCGAACCTGCTTCAGGTTATGCGGCACAGGATCCATACAAAAACAGGGATGGCCGGCTAGATCAATCTATACTTCATAATGGCTCCCCATGGAAGGGTGTAACAGTAGAAACATTTGACGGCGGTAATGCACAGAATGCTTCCAACGGCGACAGAACAAAAACCGGCTATGGATTAAAAAAATTATTGGATGAAAAGTATGTTACAGCCGACCAGGTTTACCAGGGCGGCGACAATGACTGGATATTTATTAGGTATGCAGAAGTATTACTAAACTATGCAGAGGCACAAAATGAAGCAGTGGGCCCCGATGTGTCTGTTTATGAAGCAATTAATTTGGTAAGGCAAAGGGCAGGACAACCAGCGCTCAGCGGTTTAACTCAAATCCAAATGCGTGACCGTATTCGCAACGAACGAAGGATAGAACTTAGTTTTGAGGAGCATCGCTTTTGGGACGTACGCAGGTGGAAGTTAGGGGCACTATACTTTAATGTTCCTGTTAACAGGGTGAAGATTACAAAGTCCGGTGCAACGTTTAACTATAGCATACAGGAGCTGGAAAAGCGCAGCTATAAAGAGACGCAGAATTTGCTTCCGATTCCACAGGTTGAACGTGACAAAAATGTTAACCTAACACAAAACCCGGGGTATTAAATTAATCAGTTGTCGAAAAATATTTTAAATAAATAGGGCTAGGTAATTTGATCGCAATTGAAGTCTGGTTACGGCCTCGAATAAAAAGTGCTAGAAATTTTTAACATAAGCCGTTAAAAAATCAAGGCTGTTTGAGCCATTAGAATATATAAATTATTAAGCTCCTGCGGCGAGTTCCTTGATTTTAGGCTGATGTTAAAAATTTCAGCCTTTTTATTCGAAGCCTTGATTTTTTTTGTTACTTTTTTTTATTAAGAAAAAAAAGTAAGCAGAAACTAACTAAATAAAATAAAAATTCTCCGAAAAAATACTTAATCCTATAAACAAAATACATGCTGCCATTGCGGATTATAAGTGTCGTTTTAATGTGTCAACTTTTTTTAAGTTGCACGCAGCAGGTAAAAGAATTTGAAAAAATAAGCATAGAACATTCAGGCATAAATTTCACCAATACCATTACAGAAACCCAGGCTCAAAATGTGTTGATGTACGAGTATTATTATAATGGAAATGGTGTAGCAACAGGCGACCTGAATGGCGATGGATTACCAGATCTTTTCTTTACCGGCAACCAAAGCCCATCAAAATTGTACATCAATAAAGGCCAGATGGCTTTTACAGATGTAACCAATGTGGCTGGGGTTGCCGGAAAGAATGCCTGGAGAACAGGCGCTAATATGGCCGATGTTAATGGTGATGGATTACTGGATATTTATGTATGTTATTCTGGTTTTGGTTCAGACTCAGACAGGGCCAACCAACTTTTTATAAACGGAGGAAACAACAAAGAAGGAATACCGGTTTTTACAGACAAAGCAGCAGCATACGGCCTTGATGCCGTTGGAACTTATACCAGTCAATCGGCTTTTTTTGATTACGATCAGGATGGTGACCTCGATATGTTTTTATTAAACCATGCCAAAGGATTTTACTCTCCTTTTTACAACACCACCCGGCTTAGAAACCTGCGGCATCCACAATTCGGCAATCGGCTATACCGCAACGATAATGGCCATTTTACAGATGTTAGCAGCGAGGCAGGCATTTATGGTAGTGGTATCAATTTTGGATTGGGCATTAGCATCAGTGATTTAAACAACGATGGCTGGCCCGATATCTTTGTTAGCAACGATTTTAACGAACAGGATTTTCTATACCTCAACAACCGCAACGGAACTTTTAGCGAAGTGTGTAAAAAATCATTTGCACATATGAGCAGGAGTACGATGGGTACCGATATTGCAGATTACAACAACGACCTGATGCCCGATGTAATTACAATGGACATGCTTCCCGAAGACAACTACCGCCAAAAAATTTTGCAGGTAGGCGATGAATACGATCAGCAAAAATTAATGAAAGACAGCGGCTACGGATATCAATACAGCAGAAATATGCTCCAGTTAAACAGGGGGTTCACTACTGATAGCTTACCTGTTTTTAGTGAGATTGGCCAACTGGCAGGAGTGTCTAATACCGACTGGAGCTGGGCCGCATTGTTTGCAGATTTTGATAACGACGGCTGGAAAGATCTTTTTGTATGCAATGGATATTTACGGGATTACACTAATCTCGATTTTGTGAAGTACGATGTTTCGGAAGCTTTTTCCGAAGTGGCTAAAAAAAGACTGGATGTTTCTACAAGGGAAAATTATGAAAAAAACATGCCCTTGTTTGACCTTGTAAAAAAAATGCCATCCACCAAAATCAGCAATTACATTTATAAAAATAAACGTGACCTTACCTTCTCTGATGAAACAGAAAAATGGGGACTCGATGAAAAAGGTGTAAGCAGTGGCGCATCTTATGTGGACCTGGACAATGACGGAGACATGGACCTGGTGGTATGTAATAACAATGAACCGGTTTGGTTATACCGGAATAATACCAACGAACTGGATAAAAATAATTACATAAAAGTATCCCTTCAGGGTGATCAAAAAAACCGTTTTGGTATCGGCGCAAAAGTATTCGTATCTACAGATAGTGGAACGCAGTTGCAGGAAATGTATCCCGTACGTGGTTACCAATCGTCTGTAGATTACCGGTTAAATTTTGGCATTGGCAAGCAAAATAAAATCAACCGCATCAAGGTTATCTGGAATGGAACTACAGAAACTGTTATTGAAAATCCGGCCATTAATACAACCGTAAATATTGCCAAATCAGCCAGCCGGCAAGCAACGGCCAATGTGGCCCCACAGCCTGTTTTATTTGAAGACATCACCCAATCATCCGGCCTCGATTTTACACAAAACGAAAATGTTTACGTCGATTTCAAAAGAGAATATCTTATCCCTTTTGAACTTTCAAAACAAGGTCCTAAAATGTGTAAGGCAGATGTAAACAAAGATGGGTTGGAAGATTTTTTTATTGGTGGCCCTTCCGGACAGGCAGGTGTATTGTATCTTCAGTTGGAGGATGGAAAATTTAAAAGATCTGCCAGCCAGCCCTGGGAAAAAGATGCAGTATGTGAAGATGTATCTTCTGTTTTTTTTGATGCGGACAATGATGGTGATAACGACTTGTATATTGTAAGCGGCGGTAATGAATGGATGGCTCCAGGTCCCGAGCTGCAGGACAGGCTATACCTGAATGACGGCTCCGGAAACTTTGCAAAATCAGCAACTGCATTACCGCAGGAAGATTACAGCGGTAGTTGTGTAGCTGCCGTAGATTTTGATAAAGATGGAGATATTGATTTGTTTGTCGGCGACAGAACCGTTCCGGGAATGTATCCAATGGTTGGAGGAAATATTCTTTTGAGAAATGATTATGATAAAATAAACGGTCAGGTAAAATTCACCAATATCACCCCCAAAGCTGGTGGTGGCAACCTGTTTAATGCCGGAATGGTAACTGATGCTGTTTGGACGGATATTGATAAAGATGGATGGCCCGACCTCGTTTTGGGCGGAGACTGGATGCCAATAAAAATATTTCACAATAACAACGGCGTTAGGTTTTCTGATATCACGGAAGCTTCAGGGCTTTCTAAAACAAATGGATTTTGGAGAAAGATTTTTCCGGCTGATATTGACCAGGACGGTGACATAGATTTTGTTGTTGGTAACATTGGATGTAATACCAATTTTAAATGTAGTGTTGCAGAACCCATGGTAACCTATGCAGCAGACTTTAGCAATGACGGCAGTATCGACCCCATCATGACAAGGTTTATAAAAGGCAAGAGCTACCCAACTCATTCAAGAGATGAATTAATGGAGCAAATGCCGCAATTAAACAAAGTTTTTTTAAGATATGCGGATTATGCCAGCGCAACCCTTGAGAATATTATAACAAAAGAACAAATTGCAGCTGCACAAAAATTTTATGTTTACCATACAGAATCTGCAATTCTTTTTAATGATAGGGGAATATTTACCTTTAAAGCGTTACCCATAGAAGCACAGTTTAGTTCTATCTACGGCATTAGCTTTAAAGATTATGATGACGATGGTGCTAATGATTTATTACTAACAGGAAATTTTTTTCCATTCAGAGTTCAGCAAGGAAATAACGATGCCAGTATGGGCTTGCTTTTAAAAGGAAATAAAATGGGTAATTTTAAACCGGTTACCCGAAACATCAGCGGGCTTTTTGTTCCCGGCGATGTAAGGGATATGATCACATTAAATGGAAAAAAAGAAAGTAAAATAGTAGTTTCAAAAAACGGGGGAACCATACAGGTTATCCGTAAAAAAATTAAATAATTAAAAAAATAAAAAGTTATGAAATACGTATTTGTTTTATTTATTGCATTTACAGTAATGCTGGCATCATGCGGTAAGGATGGCGTGCCGGCTACTCCCGATGATACGCCAACCAACCTGGTAGTAACTGCCGTTGTTAATCCAGATAACAGTGGCAACGTAACTTTTACCTCCAAAGCAACCAATGCCGTTTCCTACGCTTATAATTTTGGGAATGGAATTCATGCCAATGTTACCGGCCCTGTAACATACAAGTACCCGGCTTCCGGTACCTACACCGTTAATTCAACTGCAAAAAGCAGCAGCGGTAAAACCTCAACAACCTCCATCCAGGTTACAGTAACAGTAGAGCTTTTATTAGTTTGGTCCGATGAGTTTAACACTGACGGGGCGCCCGACCCAACCAGGTGGGGATACGACCTTGGAGCAGGTGGATGGGGTAATAACGAATCACAAAATTATACCAGCCGGCGAGAAAATTCAATTGTGCAAGACGGTTCATTAAAGATTAATCTGATAAAAGAAAATTATAGCGGCAGCCCTTATACTTCTGCCAGGTTACTATCAAAAGATAAATATTCGTTCCAATATGGGCGGGCAGAAATAAGGGCGAAATTACCAGCAGGTGGCGGTACGTGGCCTGCCATTTGGATGCTGGGCAGCAATATAAGTTCCACACCCTGGCCTGCTTGCGGAGAAATTGATATAATGGAACATTTAGGAAACGACCTCAATAAAATTTATGCTACCCTGCATTATCCGGGCAGGTTTGGCGGTAGTGCGGATGGCAATTCAAGAGTTATTTCAAATGCAACAACGGAATTTCATAAATATACTTTGGAATGGTCAGCCATATCAATCAAAATGTTTGTAGACGACTTATTGATTCATTCAGTAACCAATACAAGCAGTTTACCTTTTAATCAAAATTTCTTTTTCATTTTAAATGTAGCGATGGGAGGAAATTTTGGAGGCATAATTGATCCGGCAGTAGCAGCAGCTACCCTGGAAATAGACTATATAAGAGTATATCAGTGATATTAAAAAGAAAAATAGGTATTTACAAAATAGCATTTTAAAAATAAGGATTTATTAAACTGTTGTAAAAGCAATATAAAAAGATGGCTGCAAAATCGGATATACTATTGGCTTTGGCGGGAGTTGATTTTTCATCATTATCAAAAGATGAGATAAAAGCAGCATTTAAAAAAACATTCGAGACAGGGTTACATGGAATTTGTTTTACCCCTTATACAGAAGGCCAGTCGCCGGGTTCAATAATATCAGAAGAGCAGATAAGAAAGCGAATGGATATTATCAGGCCTTACACCAAATGGATACGCACATTTTCCTGCACCGATGGCAACGAACTAATTCCCCGTATTGCCCATGAGTACGGAATAAAAACATTGGTTGGCGCATGGCTCGGTAGAGACAAAAACATCAATAAAAAAGAAATCGAAAATCTTATTACAATAGGTGAGGCAGGACATGCTGATATAGTTGGGGTGGGTAATGAAGTGATGTACAGAAAAGATTTAACGGAGGCTGAATTACTGGGTTATATGTACCAGGTTAAAGATCATTTGCCGGCTGTACCAATGGGTTATGTAGATGCCTATTATGAATTTACAAATCGTCCACGAATTACAGAAGCCTGCGACGTTATATTGGCTAACTGTTATCCATTTTGGGAAGGCTGCGACATCGATTATTCTTTACTGTACATGAAGGATATGTACTACCGGGCTATAATCGCCGGCAATGGAAAAAATGTAATTATAACAGAAACCGGATGGCCAAATAAAGGAACCGCTTTTGGCAGTTCCATGCCATCTTATGAAAATGCGATCAAGCATTTCATCAATGTAAATAGTTGGGCGGCTGAAGAAAAAATTGAGATGTTCAATTTTTCTTCTTTTGATGAAGCATGGAAAGTAGGTTCCGAAGGTGATGTGGGCGCTTACTGGGGTATTTGGGATAAAGACGGCAAGCTGAAATATGCTTAAAGATTGGCAACACAGGGCAATTAAGCATCAATTGAAATAATACAGGAATGAGCAATGTTGAATTTGAAAAAAAGCTCTTTCAATAAAAATCAATCCGGGCTATATAAATAATCAAGACACTTAATTGAATCGGGTATGAAAAAAACGGAAAAAGAAATACTTATTGGAGAAAGTAAATTGCTCACGTCAAACAGTGCCATCACCGGATCATTTGAAGATATTAATGGCGAGTCGTTTTATAAAATTGCTAACTATCACCAGATGGATCCGTTTTTTATGACCATCGTAAGTAATTCCGATCATTGGATGTTCATCTCCAGCAATGGAGCTGTAACTGCAGGCAGAAAAAATCCGGATATTGCTTTGTTTCCTTATTATACGGTTGATAAGATCCAGGATTCTGCCGAAATATCAGGAAGCAAAACAATACTGCTGATCGATAGAGAAGAACGACGTTTTTTGTGGGAACCTTTCTCAGAAAAATACAATGGCGTTTATAATATCCAACGCAATATTTACAAAAGTGTGTATGGAAATAAAGTATTGTTCGAAGAAACAAATAATGACCTCGGCATTACTTTTTCTTACTTGTGGATGAACAGCGAAAAGTATGGTTTCATCAAAAAATCCACTGTTACAAACAACCTTGATGTAGCCTGTAACATCTCACTCGTCGACGGCATTCAAAATATTTTACCTGCAGGTATCGACAGGTTGCTGCAACTATCTTACAGCAACCTGGTAGATGCGTATAAGAAAAATGAATTGGTTACAGGTACCACTATTGGCCTGTTTATGTTAAGCTCTGTAATAGTAGATAAAGCAGAGCCAAGCGAAGCCTTGAATACGACAGTTGTATGGTCGGAGGGTTTAGATAATGCAAACATTCTTTTATCTGCCAAACAATTAAATAATTTCAGAAAAGGATTGCCACTCGAAACTGAAATTGATGTACGGGCTACCAGAGGAGCCTATTTTTTAAACACAGAAATCAATCTTTCCGGCAACAGCAAAAAGAGTTGGCACATTGTAGCCGAAGTAAATAAAAATGCAGGCTACATTGCTACTTTAAAACATTTTATAAACGATACCAACAACATTGCACAGGAGTTGAATAATGATGTGCTTGATTGTACAAAAGGACTGGTAAATATTTTAGCGGCAGCAGATGGACTTCAATTAACAGCCGATAAGCTCAGTGAAAACAGGCATCTGTCAAATGTTTTATTCAATGCAATGCGGGGCGGAATTTTTGATGATAATTATTCCATTTCAAAACAAGATTTGTTACAATTTATTTCAGGAGCAAATAAAACCGTTTATGCAAATAACAGTGCGTTCCTGGAGGCACTTGCCCCAACGATTGATTATCCGGCATTGCTTAAAGAAGCAGCTAATAATGGAGATAAACAATTAATTCGTTTGTGTTACGAATACATGCCCCTTGCATTCAGCAGAAGACATGGAGATCCTTCAAGACCATGGAATTTGTTTTCCATCGAAATGAAAAAAGAAGATGGAAAAAAGAACCTGAACTACCAGGGAAACTGGCGGGATATTTTTCAAAACTGGGAAGCACTGGCTTTATCATTCCCCTCGTTTACAGAGAGTATGATTTGCAAATTTGTAAATGCCTCCACTGCCGATGGATATAATCCATATCGCATTACAAGAGAAGGAATAGATTGGGAAGCTCCGAACCCACATGACCCCTGGGCAAATATTGGATACTGGGGCGATCACCAGGTTATCTATTTGCAAAAGTTTCTGGAGATATCAAAACGTTATCATCCCGGTGCATTAAACAACATGCTTACAGAAAATATGTTTGCTTATGCCAATGTTCCTTATAGAATTAAGCCTTACAGCGATTTGGTAAAAAACCCATTTGATACAATTACGTATGATTTTTCTGCTGAAAAAATTACCAAAGAAAGAGTTAGTATATGTGGCAGTGATGGAAAATTAATTTGGGATAATAATTCAACTGTATTGCAGGTAAATCTTACAGAAAAAATACTGGCAATGGTGCTGGCAAAATTGTCAAATTTTATTCCGGAAGCAGGCATTTGGTTAAATACACAACGCCCCGAATGGAATGATGCCAATAATGCTTTGGTAGGTAACGGCGTATCCATGGTTACGCTGTATTATATGAGAAGGCTGCAGGCATTTTGTTTGGAATTGTTTAAAGAATCGTCTGCTAAACAAATAGAAGTTTCAGAAGAGATTGCGACGTTTTTTAATTCCATCAGCAAAACATTTCTTCAGTTTGAATCTTCACTCATTGGAGACATATCTGATAAGGAAAGAAAAACAATCACGGATGCGTTGGGCAATGCAGGCAGCAGTTACAGGGAGAAAATTTACAACAAAGATTTTTCCGGAAACAAACAAACAATCGATGTAAATGAACTCACCGGCTTCTTTACTTCTACTTTAAAACATATTGATCATTCCATCCGTAAAAATAAACGTACCGATAATTTGTATCATGCGTACAACCTCATAACTATAAAAGACGATACGGTTACCATTCGTTATTTGTATGAAATGCTGGAAGGACAGGTGGCAGTTTTAAGTGCCGGCGTATTAAATACACAGGAAGCGAATGAGGTGCTGGATGCATTAAAATCGAGTGCTATGTTCCGCCAGGATCAATACAGTTATATGCTGTATCCCGACAGGCAACTACTAAGATTTACTGAAAAAAATATTGTACCTGCAGCATTGGTTGAAAGCAGCAAACTGCTTACCAGGCTTTTAGCTGATGACAACAGCAGCATTATTTATAAAGATGTAGAAGGTGTATTTCACTTCAATGGAAATTTCAGAAATGCAGCGGATTTAAAACGGGCGTTAGATTCATTGAAATCAAACAACAGTGTAGCAGAAAAAGACGAAGTACTTCAAATATTTGAAAAGGTGTTCGATCATCAGTCTTTTACAGGGCGTTCAGGAGCCTTCTATGGATTTGAAGGACTTGGCTGTATTTACTGGCACATGGTTTCTAAATTATTACTGGCCATTAATGAAAACTATTTTCTTGCATTGCATAACAAAACCGATGATGTACAATTGGGCAAAATGGTGCAGCATTATTATGATGTAAGAGCAGGTATTGGACTAAATAAATCTCCGGAATTGTACGGGGCTTTTCCAACAGATGCTTACTCTCACACTCCCGGTAACGGTGGGGCCAAACAACCAGGTATGACGGGACAAGTAAAAGAAGATATTATTTCCCGTTTCGGGGAATTGGGTGTTATCGTGGAAGATGGAAAGATTGCTTTTAATCCGGGTCTATTACGAAAATCAGAATTTCTTACATCACACAAAACATTCGAATATTTATCGATTGAAAAGGAAGCAATTCGTTTAAACTTACCGGCTAATTCATTAGCATTCACTTTTTGCCAGGTGCCATTTGTATATCATATTTCCGAAAAAAATTCAGTAAGCATCACCCACGTAAGCAGCATCGTATCGGAAGTGGAAGGGCTTGAAATAAATGCTTTGGAGAGCAACGAAATATTTAACAGAACGGGGTTAATAAAACACGTAGATGTTTATCTAACGCCACGATTGGCGTAAAAATAAAAATAGTTTAAGACTAGAATCATTTGAAAAAATAAAATTGTACTTGTTCATAAATCTGCTAATAACACCCATAAAATAGGAATACAAAATTTATGAAAATAGTTTTTTTTATACTGATCTTTTGGTGTTTTTCATCAACTACTTATTGCCAGGCAGATAAAGTAACGATTGATAAAAACAACATCGGCATTAAACTTAAAGTGAATGGAAACGACTTGATGATTAATGGAATGAACTGGGATTATTTTCCCATCGGAACAAATTATACCTATATTCTTTGGGATCAGGCAGACAGTTTAATTAAAGCAGCATTAGATAATGAAATGTCTTTGCTAAAAAATATGGGTGTAAATGTTATTAGGGTTTACACTGGTATTCCAAAAAAATGGGTGGAGTATATTTATTCGAATTATGGCATTTATACCATGCTCAACCATACTTTTGGCAGGTATGGGTTAACCATAAAAGAAAAATGGATTGCTAATACAGAATATGCCGATGCTGATACCCGTGAATTCATTTTAAAAGAAGTAAAACAACTGGCCGAAAATTATAAAGATACCAAAGGATTATTGCTGTTTTTGTTGGGTAACGAAAACAATTATGGCCTGGTTTGGGAAGGCGCAGAAACAAAGAATATCCCGGTGGAAGACAGAAAATCTACCAGGCGTAAAATAGCCTTATATAGACTATTTAATGAGGCAGCGGTAGTGATGAAATCCATTGATCAATCACATCCAATTGCACTTTGCAACGGCGATTTACAATTCCTTGATTTAATTGCAAAAGAATGTACCGACGTTGATATTTTAGGAATCAATTGTTATCGGGGTATTTCATTTGGCGACGTATTTGAAAGAGTAAAAAAGGAATACGGTAAGCCTGTTTTATTTACAGAATTTGGCTCCGATGTTTTCAATGCAATTACAAAAAAAGAAAATCAAAATGGACAAGCGTTTATTTTAAAAGGTAATTGGAAAGAGATTTATCAGAACGCCGCAGGCATGGGCAAGAGTGGTAATTGTATCGGAGGATTTACTTTTCAATTCAGTGATGGTTGGTGGAAATATGCCCAAACAAGTAATTTAAGTATTCATGATGATAATGCTTCCTGGTCGAATGGAGGATATAGTTTCGACTTTATAAAAGGGAAGAATAACATGAACGAAGAATGGTTTGGAATTTGTGCAAAAGGGCCTTCCAATACCAAAGGTTTGTATCAATTATTTCCCCGTACTGCCTATTATACATTAAAAGAAGTGCACCAGTTTAATCCATATGTTGATGGCAATACGCTGGCTAGATTAAACAATTATTTTAACAGCATTCAACCCAAAGAGGCAATTTCACCAACACGAAATTCCACTGTAGCATCGGGTATAAATTCAAAAAAAATAACCGCTAAACAAATACTCGGCAATTCAAAATACCAGGCAATTTCTTATGGCGGATATAGAGATAAAACAAGAGATATTGAACCGACCGTTGCTCAAATAACGGAAGATTTAAAAATATTAGCAGCAATGAATATTAAGGTGCTCAGAACCTACAATGTGCATCATACAGAAGTTTCTACTTTACTAAAAGCCATCAGCGCATTAAAGAAAAAAAATCCCGGTTTTGAAATGTATGTAATGTTGGGTGCATGGATAGAATGTAAAAACGCTTATACAGCAAACGCTCCCATCCGTAATGAGGGCAGCAA
>JANPNY010000191.1:0-1696 GCA_031427745.1 Chitinophagaceae bacterium
GAAGTGAGTAACTCGACAACGCGCGAATCGCGTAGCCGGCGCTCGGCCGCTTTGGCCGCCAGGCCCAATTCGTAAAAAGAATCCAGGTCGCCACAAAGAGCATCAGTCTTTCATCTGGCAAAAAATCTCCCAACATTAAAACAAAGTAGCCGGCAGCAGTGCTGATTAATTTTAAATTGCGCCCAAAATAAATGTAATAAATACATTTATAAATAAAAACTGTATATTCATTTTTTAAAACGATTGCTTTACTGTTTATTTTAAATAAACTTTGGGTTGTAACGATTCACCTTTCATTATAAATTATTTTCTAATTTTTGTCTGATTAAATAACTTTTATCTTATTAATCATCCAGTTTGCAATTCATGCCAAATTCATGCGTTGAAAATTGTGTGTCTTTCAATGAATCTCGATAACTGAAATAAGCATGAGTTCCCCGCAATATAAATTTCGTGATAAGCTGCTGGTTGCCGTGGATTGTATCATTTTTGGATTTGACGGATTACAAATAAAAGCGCTATTGGTAGAAAGAGATCTTGAACCGGGTAAAGGACTCAATGCACTGATGGGTGGTTTTGTTAACAGTAAAGAAAGTGTACAGGACGCAGCTAAAAGGGTGCTGAATAAATTAACCGGACTTACTGATACATACATGGAACAACTTGCCTGTTTTGGAGATGAACAACGGGATCCGGGAGGCAGGGTTATATCTATTGCCTATTTTGCTTTAATAAAAATTGATGATTATAGCAGCGACCTAATGGCAGAACATAGTTCTCAATGGTTTCCACTGGATGCTTTGCCTACATTGGTTTTTGACCATACTGATATGATTAAGCTTGCCAGGCAAAGGTTGCAGGAAAAAGTATCAACACATCCATCAGGATTTACTTTATTGCCTCAAAAATTTACCCTTCAGCAATTACAGGCATTATACGAAGCTATTTATGAAACAAGCTTCGACAAGCGCAATTTTACCCGTAAAATGCTATCATTAAATATACTTAAAAAACTGGCAGAAAAAGAGACATCGTCTTCCCGAAAAGGCGCATTCCTTTTTGAATTTGATAAAAAGAAATACAAAATCCTGGAAAAAGAAGGATTGAAATTTTTATAAAATGTTAAACAAAACCAAAAAAAATTTTGCTGTGATAAAATAGAATTCTATTTTTAATTACGATTGTTAAACTGTTGCTAAAACTTTTCCCTTTAAAATATAACTTATTGAGTTTACCATCTTAGTTAATCCTTTCGAAAAAAGCTTTTTTAACTAAGAACCAAAATTTTTTTAACCCTTTTTTTAAGTGTAAATAAAACACTTAAAAAATATTGCCAACTATTTTATAACCAAACCAAATTGCCATCATGAAAAAACAAACACATTTGCATTGCCCGGGTAGCGTAAATTCCCCCATACGCCAGTTAGGGTCAGCATTTAAAAAAATGCTATTTTTCTCCATTATACTTCTCTGCAGTATGGAGCTTACGGCCCAACAAAAAATCCATGTAACAGGAATTGTAAAAGACGAAAAGGGGGCTCCTGCAGCTAATACCAGTGTTACTGTAAGAGGAACCAAATTGGGCGTTGTTACAGATAATGCAGGATCATTTGCCCTTGATGTACCCAACTCAAAATCAACATTGGTTATTTCCAATGCTGGTTACGAATCTCAGGAAGTTGTAGTAGGAAATAAT
>JANPNY010000192.1:0-1856 GCA_031427745.1 Chitinophagaceae bacterium
CTTTTGTAGATGGTAAGCCCCTAACGCGGGATATGGCGCATTTGATAAGGCAGTTTGCCCGGTTTACCCTCAATTTTAAAAAAGGGATGTATTTCCACACGCCCGAAAACATAACCAAAGTAACAATTGATACCTAAAACCGCTACCATGCAAACCGAAACGATAACAGATATTGAACATGAAGATATGCCAGCATCTACCGATTGGTTAACCGACCTAAAAGCTACGGTTGACGGGGAAGGCAACGTAAAAATTGATTTTGAATTTTTAAAGCAGTTGGTTAATGAAAGGGCTATTTACAAAATAGATATTGAGTTTACAGTTAAAAATATTAAAAGGCTGCTTACTCAGTTGGGTATTCTTACACCAGATGGCGAACTGGATTTTAAATTCAGCCGTCTTGTTAAGAGTGTAAATAAAGTATTGTGGAGCCCGGATGCTGCACAAAAAGAATTTAGCTACCTCAGTAGTCTTGGCGAAGTAATAACCCGGTACAAAGATGCGTAAACAACAATACCATATACAATGAATACACACCAGCAGGTAAAGCAACACGTAAACTTACATTTTGCCTCAGCAATAGAAGCATCCAAAAAAAACGATTTAGCAGGCGTTTGGAAGGTAGCCAGGCCGGTATTAGAGTTATTATCCGGTTTAGTGTTTATACCCTCCAAATGGCGCAAAGTAATACAAGCCTTGTTAATTACTGTAGATGCAGCAACAACAAGCCCTACAGAAGAACCAGCAGCAGAATTGTAACTACACAGCGGCACCGTTTACAGCGGGCCGCTTTTTATTGTAAGCACCCAGTAAACGGTAATTTATATGAATGAAGAACAACAGTTTTTAGATGATTGGGAAGGAGAAAGAGAAACCAAAGCCCAACCCGAACCCATACAGGCACCAGCACCAACAGCAGCACCCGTAAACGAGCCTAAAGCAGAAAAGACAAAGCAAACAATGCCGCCCGATTTAAGTGCCGAAATTTTTATTGGTGCAATAGATACCACGCAAATGTTGGTATTTGGCGCACTCAATAAACGTAAAATCCGTAGCCGGTTTACAGGTGAAGAAATTGCCAAAGCAGAAAAAATTTTACAGCAAATAAAGGATAAGGACATCAACAAAAAATATTAGAGCGATGCCGATAACGATCTGCAGTACGAATACAAGCGGCTAAAAGAAATACAAGACGATATACCGCTTACAGATGAGGAGTACGAAATTTTAAAAAAGCCATTGGCAAAGCTGATAGAAATAAACGGCTACGATATACCGCCTGGTCTTGCCATGACGATGGCAGCAGCACAAGTATTTGCCCCAAGGTTGGTAGATGCAATTTTTGAGTAAACAACAACTATAAATACCATGCAACACAAAGTAAAAGCAACCGGCAAAACCGGTAAGTATGTAGATGCTACAGATGAAAAAATACTACTGGAATTACCAGCAGAAGGTTACAGCGATCAACCATCGCTACAATGGTTTGATAAAGACGATTTAGAACAAAATCATTTAACCAACCTGGCAACAGAAGCTGAAGAAAAGCAGCCAGAAATTAAAGAAATTAAACCAGCAGTAAAAAAGCCGGTGGTAAAAAAAGTTGGGGCGAATAAAAAAATAAGCAAATAAGGCATCTCTATGTTTTCCGATTCAGCGGCCACGAAGTTGCAAGGGCTTCAACTTATTATTTTATCCATTAAAAATATTTTTATGAAAAACACACCGGAATTAGTAAAATGCCCTGAGTGCCTACAGCCTGTAAATAGTGCAGAGCTTGTAATGTTTAGCGGAGTTTGCGAAGATTGTACTATTAAATTTAGCAACGATGAGGACGATGAAGACGATGAAGACGA
>JANPNY010000193.1:0-3034 GCA_031427745.1 Chitinophagaceae bacterium
GCCTAAGATATCTGTTAACACTGCAAACTTTCCTTCTTTAGAAATTAAACCCATTGCAACACCACTTACGTGCTTTTTAATGGGAACCCCTGCATCCATTAATGCAAGCGAACCGGCACAAACTGTAGCCATAGAAGACGAACCGTTTGACTCCAGGATATCACTTACAACCCTTACTGTGTATGGATAATCTTTACCCGGCATCATCTTCTTTAAAGAACGCATAGCAAGATTACCATGACCAACTTCCCTGCGACCAACGCCTCTCATCATTTTAACTTCGCCCGTTGAAAACGGTGGAAAATTATAGTGCAGAATAAATTTTGTATAATCTGATTTGAAAGCGCTTTCAACCAATAACTCATCTAATGGCGTTCCAAAAGTGATGGTAGTTAAGGATTGTGTTTCGCCTCTTGTAAATAACGAAGAACCGTGCGGTGTTGGTAAAATACTTGTTTCCATCGAAAGCTGGCGGATATCTTCCGTTCCCCTTCCATCTAAACGCTTTCTGTCGTTCAAAATCATGTCCCTTACCACATTGTATTGCAATTCGCCAACGTAATGACCAATTAACTTTTTATCTGTATCCGGCAATTCTTCACCCAATGCGGTTTTAATTTCATCATACAAAGCTGAAAAAGCATCGCTGCGGTCGTGCTTGGCAGATGCTGCTGCAGAAATTGCATACATTTTATGTTTACCCAATGCTATAATTTTTTCATTCAGCTCCTCGTTGCGATATGGCTTTTTGTAGTCTCTTTTAGCGGTGATTCCCACTAAATCCCTTAAGTCGACCTGTGCTTTAATTTGTAATTTGATGGCTTCATGGCCAAGTTCTATCGCCTTAATTAAATCTTCTTCCTGACACTCATTTGCTTCACCTTCTACCATCATGATATTTTTTTCGGTAGCAGCTATGATAAATTCAAGATCACACAGCGCCAAATCTGTACGGCTTGGATTGATGATGAACTGGCCATCTTTTCTGCCAATACGAACTTCAGAAATTATTTCCTGGATGGGAATATCTGAAACTGCTAAAGCAGCCGAAGCAGCTAAACATGCCAATGCATCCGGTACTACTTCTGCATCGCTGGATATTAATGAAATTAACACCTGTACATCACACAAATAATCTTCCGGAAACAAAGGCCTTAGGGCCCTGTCAACTAAACGGCTGGTTAATATTTCATAGTCATTTAACCTTGCTTCTCTCTTAAAGAAAGAACCCGGAATTCTACCGGATGAGGCAAATTTTTCCTGGTAATCTACCGATAAAGGGAAAAAACTCTGACCATCTTTAGGCTCTCTGTTGGCTACAACAGTTGCTAATAAAATACAGTCGCCCTGGCGAACTGTTACAGCTCCATCGGCCTGTCGGGCCATTTTGCCTGTTTCGATGGTAACCATCTGGCCACCACCAATATCAAAAGTTACTGATTTAGGATCTAAACTCATATTCTTTACAATTAAAAGGATTAGGAAATGATAAGCAATGCAGGAGAAGAAATAACAGGAAATAAAAATAATTCCCAACTGTACAAAACAAGTTGGGAATTAAATAATGTAACCATGTTGTTGGTTTATTTACGCAGGCCTAATTTTTCTATTAGCGCCCTGTACCCTGTAAGATTGTGCTTGCTAAGATAAGTTAGTAAGCGCTTGCGTTGACCTACCATTTTCATTAAACCCCTTTGTGAAGAGAAATCCTTCCTGTTTATTTTCAGGTGTTCAGATATTGAGTTGATACGCTCCGTAAGCAGCGCTACTTGTCCTTCAATAGAACCTGTGTTTGTGGCTTTACCACCAAAATCTGTGAAGATTTTTGCTTTTTTTTCAATAGTTAAATAATGCATCTCTTTGTTTTTAAATAACGTCTTTGTTAATTTTCTTTTTATTTCGGTTGCGAAAGTAAAGTATTTTTTTTAAAATTTACTTTCGATTAAAGAATTATACTTACATAAATAAGAAATTCCTGTATATTTTGCATTTTTTATACAGCGTTTGCCGGTAAAGCCATCACTTTAACAGCAATATTAAAACTGGCTTTACTATTACCTTTTAAATGGACCATACAAAAAAGCGCATTTATTTTACCGTTACTACGGATTTAAGCTACGATCAGCGTATGCAACGTATCTGCACCTCTATTTCGCAGGCCGGGTATGATGTGGTGCTTGTTGGCATAAAAAAAAACAACTCTATAGAAATAGACAACAGGCCATTTAAACAACAGCGCATCAAATGCCTGTTTGAAAAAGGTAAACTGTTTTATGCCGAATATAACCTGCGACTATTCTTTTATTTATTCTTCAAAAAAATGGATGCTATTTGCGCCATTGATTTGGACACTATCCTCCCCTGCCTGTTTATCTCCAAATTAAAAAAAATAACCCGAATATATGATGCCCATGAACTTTTTTGTGAGATGAAGGAAATTGCCACCAGGCCTGCTATTTACAAAGTTTGGAAAGCGATAGAACGATATAGCGTACCTAAATTCCCACTGGGGTATACAGTAAACAAGCCCATTGCTGAAGAATTTAATAAGATATATGGCGTACAATATGAAGTAATAAGGAATATCGCATTGCTGAGAGAGCTGGCCACCGTGCCCGTAACAGAAAAAATCATTTTATACCAGGGGGCCGTAAATGAGGGTCGCTGCTTTGAGTCTTTGATTCCAGCCATGAAAACCGTAAACGGTAAACTGGTTATTTGTGGGGATGGCAATTTTATGGCACAAGCCAAAACCCTCGTAAAAGAAAATATGCTGGAAGATAAGGTTAGTTTTAAAGGAAAAGTGCCCCCCGATGAATTACGACGTATTACGCAACAGGCATACATTGGTATTACCTTATTTGATGACCATGGCCTCAGCAATTATTATTCGCTTGCAAATCGCTTTTTCGATTACCTGCATGCAGGCATTCCACAGCTATGTGTTGATTTCCCTGTTTACAACGAATTGACCGAAACTTGGTTTTCTGCTGCGACACCTGCCGCGGTCGCTGAGGCCGCCGCTGGCCCGGCC
>JANPNY010000194.1:0-4355 GCA_031427745.1 Chitinophagaceae bacterium
ATAAGTTTTACAGGTAACGGCCTCAATCCTTTTGGAACTGGTGCCTGGGTAAACCTGTACTCCAATAATGAAAAGCAGGTATTGCAAAATATCCCTGTAAGAAGTTTTCAAAGTTGTGTAGATAATAAATTAATATTTGGCTTGGGTAAAAGTAGCAAAGTAGATTCTTTGGAAGTAATCTGGCCAGATCTTACCAGGCAGGTGATGTACAATGTTCCGGCAGATAAAGCAATGATGCTGGAACAGAAAAATGCAGATAGAAAATTTATACCACGCAAAGTATCTCCTGCTTTATTTACTGACAAGACGGCGACATTACTTACCACCGCTGTGGTTCATAAAGAGAACAGGTATTCCGATTTTGATGGTGAGAGACTGATACCTTATATGTTATCGACACAGGGGCCAAAACTGGCGATTGCAGATGTAAATAAAGATGGACTACAGGATATCTTTGTCGGAGGCGCATCCGGCGATACGGCTAAATTATTGATTCAAACAAAAAAGGGTTTTATCAAAACTGTCCAGCCTGTATTTAATGCGGATAAAGATATGGAAGATGCAGGCGCTGTTTTCTTTGATGTTGATAAGGATGGTGACCAGGACTTATTGGTTGTTTCCGGCGGCTACCAATATGACCAGGGCAGTTCACTTATATCAGCCCGGTTATATATTAATGATGGTAATGGAAAGTATACAAAAGGCCGCATGCCTGATGTTGCTACCAATGCATCCTGTGTAAAAATTGCTGACTACGATAAAGATGGTTACCCGGATGTATTTATTGGCGGACGAGCCATTACCGGTAAATATGGTTTGCCCGGCAGGAGTTTTTTACTGCATAATATTAAAGGCCAGTTAAAAGATGAAACACCTGAAATATTAAAATCACCAGGTATGGTGACAGATGCTGTTTGGACAGATCTAAACAAGGATACTTATCCGGATTTAATGTTAGTGGGAGATTGGATGGCGGTGACTTATTTTATCAATAACAAGGGGAGTATTACTTCTGCAAAAAGTATTCCCAATAGTGCAGGGTTATGGAATTGTATTAGTGCTGCTGATATTGACAAAGACGGCGACATCGATTTTGTCCTGGGTAACTGGGGTCAAAACTCAAGGTTCAAAGCATCTGTGGAAAAACCCATGGAAATGTATGTAAATGACTTTGATAAAAATGAAAGTATCGAATCTCTCATTACTTACTATTGGCCTGATAGTAGAAGTCACTTGTACAATTCCAAAGAAGATATCACCTCTCAATTACCTTATCTGAAAAAGAAAATTTTACAGTATAAAGATTATGCAGGAAAGTCAATTAATGACATTATTGGAAATGATTTGTTAAGTAAATCCTCCAGGCTTTCTATACAAACACTGTCGTCTTCTGTTTTGATAAATGAAGGGAATAATAATTTTAAATTATCGGCGTTGCCGGCAATGTGCCAGGCTTCTCCGGTATTTACTGTTATATTAAATGACTTTGACAAAGATGGCAACTTGGATATTTTAACCGGGGGCAATTTGTTTGATCTAAAACCAGACATTGGAAGACTGGATGCCAATAGCAGCAGCCTTTTGCAGGGTGATGGAAAAGGTAGTTTTAAATGGATGCCATCACTTCAATCAGGTCTGCAATTAAAAGGACAGTTAAGAGATGCCGCACTAATAATGGTTAACAACAAACAATATGTTTTAATTGCCAGGAATAATGATGCCATCCTGTTTCTTGATTTCAAATAAATAAAAGTACACAAATGAAAAAATTGCTTGCAAAAACCTGGTTTAAAATTGTTGCTTTTGGTGTTGTTATTGGCACGGGGCTTATCCTGCTGGATAATCAGTTTAATTTTTTTAATGCCAAAAGTGACAACAGTGGGAATTATAACGGACCGGTTACCATTGAGAAGGATAAAGCTTATTTTACAACAGCAAGTTTAAACCAAACTTCTGTTGATTTTGGGAAAGTAAAAGAAGGCGACACGCTGTCACATATTTTTAAAATCAGCAATACAGGAAATGAGCCGCTTATTATATATAAAACATCAGGTTCCTGCGATTGTGTGGCAGCGGTAGTTACAAAGGAAATGATTCCTCCCGGCAAGGAAGTTAATATTACGGCATACTTCAACACAATTGGACGGAAAGGCTTTCAAAACAAGACGTTGGAAATTACCTGTAATACCGAGCCTGCTCAGCTATTGATCACTATAAAAGCACAGGTAGAGTAAATTTTTATTTGGATAATTTTTGAAATGTATAAAGCGATTATGCCGATATTAATTAAAATGAATAACCGACTTTCTCAAAATGGCCTAAATAAAAAAAGCTGTTCAATTTGTTTTTTAAAAATCAGTATTGCCATTTCCTTCGTGATAATGATGTTGTTAAATTCATGTAATAATAAAAAAACCTTATTTACGCAATTGTCTCCCGCTAAAACCGGTATCAATTTCTCCAACAGAATAACAGAGAACGATTCCATTAATATCTTGGATAATGAATACGTGTATAATGGCGGTGGAGTGGCCATCGGCGATTTTAATAATGACGGGTTACAAGATGTATATTTTACCGGCAATATGGTGAGTAATAAACTTTATCTCAATAAAGGTCAAATGAAGTTCGAAGATATTACAGAGACCAGCGCCGTGAATGGAAGTGGGAGATGGTGCTCCGGTGTGGCGGTGGTTGATATCAACACAGATGGACTGCCGGATATATATGTTTGTGCCACGCTTAAAACTAATCCGGCTGACAGGAAAAATCTTTTATACATTAATAAAGGTGTTGATAAAAACGGTATTCCTGTATTTAAAGAAATGGCGGCTGAATATGGCATTGCAGATACAACCTATTCAACTAATGCTGTATTTTTTGATTATGACCGGGATGGGGATCTTGATATGTTTGTACTGGTTGATAAAATTGATGAGAACAGGTTCCCCAATAAATATCATTACAAAATTATAGATGGATCAGCACCCGGTACAGACCGCTTATACCGCAACGACTGGAGTGATTCACTGCATCATCCGGTATTTACAGATGTGTCCAAGCCGGCAGGCATTTTAATTGAAGGGTTTGGATTAGGGGTACATGTTGCCGATATTAATCGTGACGGGTGGCCGGATATCTATGTGACAAATGATTATATCTCTAATGATTTATTATACATTAATAATAAAAACGGAACCTTCACCAATAAAGCCGCAGATTATTTTAAGCATACCAGTTTTTCGGCGATGGGAAATGATATTGCAGATA
This sequence comes from Chitinophagaceae bacterium, assembly GCA_031427745.1. Taxonomy (GTDB): domain Bacteria; phylum Bacteroidota; class Bacteroidia; order Chitinophagales; family Chitinophagaceae; genus Ferruginibacter. Next base: position 3,271 of record JANPNY010000194.1, read on the forward strand.
TCAATAATGATGGATTGCAGGACGTGATTGCTTTGGACATGTTGCCTGAAGATAATTACCGGAAAAAGATGATGCTGAATCCTAATAACTATTCTTCTTATCTCAACACCAAAGAATTTAATTATGAGTACCAGTATGTGAGAAATACATTGCAATTAAATCTTGGAAACAGGCCGGGGGCCGACTCTTTACAACACCCCATTTTTGCAGACATTGCTTATTATGCGAACATTGCTGGTACTGATTGGAGCTGGGCTCCGTTGGTGGCTGATTTTGACAATGACGGCAACCGGGATATTATTATTACCAATGGATTTCCGAGAGATGTTACGGATCATGATTTTATAGCCTACCGGAGCAATACCAAAAACTATGCACCCAAAAATTTATTGCTAAATGAGATACCTGCTGTCAAATTAAAAAACTATGCCTTTCGCAACAATGGTAATCTTACTTTTTCCAATGTGTCTGCTGATTGGGGAATTACCACGCCATCATTTTCAAATGGTGCAGCCTATGCTGACCTGGATAATGATGGCGACCTTGATTATGTGGTAAATAATATTAATGATTCGGCATCCGTATTTATGAATAATGTGAATGAACAAAAAGAGGGTAACAATAATTACCTGCGGATTTTACTAAAAGGCGATCCGGGTAATGCGGCAGCTTTGGGATCATTTGTACACATTCAATATGGAGATAAACAACAGGTGCATGAACAAACCCCTTATCGTGGATACCTGTCAACGATGGAACCATTTATTCATTTTGGTATTGGTGCCGATAGCATTGTAAATGAAATTAAGGTAACCTGGCCCGATGGTAACGAACAGGTGTTAAACAATATTAAAACCAACCAGGTAATTACTATTACCAGGCAAAAAGATCTTCCGGCTAAAAAAAATAAAAGTGATATAAACCCACTTTTATTCAATGATGTAACCAATGAAACGGGTATTAAATACATACACTCTGAAAAAGATTACATTGATTTTAATATTCAAAAACTGTTGCCGCATAAGTTTAGCCAGTATGGCCCTGCTATAGCCACTGGCGATATAAATGGTGACGGGCTGCCGGAT
>JANPNY010000195.1:0-1854 GCA_031427745.1 Chitinophagaceae bacterium
ATGTAAAGGAACCTTTTTCATGGCCAAATAATTCACTCTCTATCAACTCACCAGGTATGGCTGCACAATTAACCTCCACCATGGGACCACTGTGGCGGTGGCTTTTTTCATGTATCCATCTTGCTACCAACTCTTTACCCACCCCGTTTTCGCCTGTTATTAAAACCCTTGCCTCTGTTGGGGCAACTTTTTCAATGGTATCTTTTATTTTTTTGATTGGATCACTGTTGCCCACCATGTCCTGCACTTTTGCTACTTTTCGTTTCAGCACTTTGGTCTCTGTAACCAATGTCTGTTTGTCCAGCGCATTTCTTAGCGTTATCAGCAACCTGTTAAGATCAGGCGGTTTACTGATATAATCAAAAGCGCCTTTTTTTACAGCTTCTACCGCAGTTTCAATATTTCCGTGCCCGCTTATTACCACAATGGGCACATCAGGATTAATTTCCTTTGCTTTCTCTAAAAATTCAAGACCATCCATTTTGGGCATTTTAACATCGCACAATACCACATCAAAAGTGGTGCTGCTGAATTTTTTTAACCCGTCTTCACCATCGGAAGCTTCCTCTATTTTATAGCCCTCATAACTTAATATCTCAGCCAGGGTTCTCCGGATTGCTTTTTCGTCGTCGATTATTAAAATGCTAGCCATAATTGAATGTTTGGTTTTTAATGGATAAAGTGTAAAGTTGCATCCACAAAACTTAAAATCAAAAACTAAAATTGTTTTTGCCATTTACAACTTCAAAGCTTTATGAATATAGCAAGCATTTGCCTTATTACGTTTCAATTAGTTCCGCACGGGCGCTTTTCAAATTGTCGCCAGTTGGTGGGGACACCCCGCACGCTAAATCCGGCAATAAAAAACTACATTTGAAAGCTAAAAATGGATAAGAGCCTCAACAAATACATAAGTGAAACAGGTTTCTGTTCCCGTAGAGAAGCGGATAAACTGATTGACCAGGGAAGGGTTTGCATTAACGACAACATTGCTATAAAAGGCAACCGGGTAAATGAAGGCGATACCGTGCTGGTAGATGGTGAGCCCGTTGGCAAAAAAAACAAAACAGTATACATTGCCTTTAATAAACCCACGGGCATTACCTGCACTACCGATTTAAAAGACAAGACTAACATCGTCTCTTTTATCAATTATAAAAGCCGGATATTTCCCATTGGCCGCCTCGATAAACCATCAGAAGGACTCATCTTTTTAACCAATGATGGAGATATTGTGAATAAAATTTTACGATCGGGCAACAATCACGAGAAAGAATACATCGTTACTACGGATAAGCCTGTAACAACCACCTTTATTCAGCAGATGAGCAATGGTGTAAAAATACCAGGGGCGGTTACAAAAAAGTGTGTGGTAAAACAGGAGGGGAAAAGCCGATTTAGAATTATACTAACGCAGGGGCTAAACAGGCAAATAAGAAAAATGTGTACATCACTGGATTACAATGTTGTGAGTTTAAAACGCATCCGCATAATGCATATTAGCCTTGCCAATTTGCCATTGGGCAAATGGCGGTATTTTACTGCAGATGAAATTAAGATGCTGGATCAACTGGTAGCCGGCTCGTCTAAAATAAACAACCAACAGGCGGGTGGCAATATTGATGACTTTGGTGAATAGGTCTTTCTAAAAATGATGGTTGTTTTGTAAGCAATAAATGTTTTGTAAATAAACCGAAGAATAAACAGGGTACTGTTAGCTATTGGATTTGATGTTGATTAATCTCTATTACTTTTTTGGATGGTCAGATATCTTTCAACTATAATTAATTTTTTATTTCCCAATCTGCAAAATACAAAATGAAAACTGCTTCTTGTTATTATGTTATTATCATT
>JANPNY010000196.1:0-7702 GCA_031427745.1 Chitinophagaceae bacterium
TGTTTTAGCACTGAACCATCTGTTCTTTCGGTGTGATTTTCGTAATTCAAACCAAATGTATTTCCTTGGACTATTCCCATCGAATTTATGTCTGGTATTTGCGATGACAATTTTCTATCCACTGGTCTTACATTCAACATCGTTGTTTCTTTTGCTTTCGATGTCATATTCACGGTAGAATTCATTAATTTCATATTTCCTTGAACTAAACGACCGTTTATTACACTACTTTTTAAATTGTTACTTACTTGTGAATATTCGGCATCGTATGTTCTTGGTTTTGAATGAGCGCTCTGAGCATTACCAATATATTCATTATTACTTATTCCCTCTTTCACCGTTTGCGGGACAACCACACTTGCGGTTTGATAACCGCCAACTTGATTTCCTGTCATATTCATATGATATTTCGAATTTTCTGTTAATTCTCTATTCGTTGTATCTGGTCTGTCCTCAGGATTATATACGTATGAATTTGATACTGGAGTTTTTGCGTTTTGATATGGTCGTAAACTTCCAATTGTATTTTCACGACGACTTGGTCTTAAAATATCTAGGATTGGAGCAAAAAGAGAACCGACGGTTCCACCTAAAGCACCATAATAACTTTCATCATTATTTGAAGATGTTCTATTATTATTATATGATGTCGTTGACCTTGTACCATAATCGGAATCATATGCACCACTTTTTCCGGCTTTTCAGGAGATGCAGCGTCTACTTTTCTCAATTTATCCTGTAAGTTTTTTTCCTGCTGCATCAGGGCCTTTAATTTTTCTTCGGCCTCTTTTTTGGTCATTTTATTTGGCTGAGGTTTTGGTTGTTCTTTATCTTGTTTTTGTTGCTGGGGTTTATCTTTCTTTTTTTCAGCTTCTTCTTTTTGTTTTTGCTGTTGTTGTTTTTTGAATGGCCTTCTGCAAGTTGAGTCTTGCATCTTCATCCGACGGATTTTGTTTCAATGCATTTTTATATGCATCTATACACTCCGGTAGTTTATTCTTGTTTTGTAATACAACACCGGTATTGTACCATGCTTTTGATTTATCGATAGCTTGTTTGCTATTGGCAATGGCCGATTCATATGCCTTAACAGCATCTTCTGTATTGCCATTTTTGTACAAGGCGTTGCCCATGTTAAAATTGGCTTTATCGCCGGATGGATTTAATTCAATTGCTTTTTTATAGTTATCGATGGCAACATCCAGTTGCTTGTTGTTATATGCTGTATTGCCTTTTTTTATGAATGCATTTTCTTTTTGGGCAAATAGTGTAGCAGCAGATAGGATGCAACAAAACACAAGCAGTAAGGCTTTATTAAAAGTTGATTTGGAAGCGTTGTTTTTAAAAATATTTTTTTTAAGAAAGAAGCTTTGAAACCTGTTCTTACCCGTTTTTTCTGACATAAAAAATTCTACCAGTAACAAGAGCAATGAGGCGCCGATAAACCATTGATAAAAATTACGATAGGTGGCAGATGCATTTTCTGTAATAGGCCGCTGGTCAATACTTTTAAGCTGCCCCTCCAATTTATCAGCCACTTCGTTGGTGGTGGTAAAAAGTTGGTAAAAGCCGTTGCCACTGGCTGCTACATTTTTCAATATATCTTCATTTAATCGGGTAATTACCACGCCACCTGCAGCATCTTTTTTGGTTTCGCCGGTGGCAGGATCAATGATGGTGCTGCCACCAGGAGAGCCAATGCCAACTGTGTTTATCATTACACCTTCATCGGCAAGCGACTTGGTTACTTTTATAGCGCTTTCATCATGATCTTCACCGTCGCTGATTAGTACAATGGTCTTGTATTTTTTTTCTTTGTTGTTAAAAGCGTTGTAGCACATTTTTAACGCATCGCCAATTACGGTGCCTTGGGTTGGAACCACATCGGGTGTTGCAGAAGACAAATACATTTTTGCCGCTGAGTGATCGGTTGTTAAGGGCATTTGTAAATAGGCCCTTCCTGCAAATACCACAATACCAATTCTGTCATCACCCAGTTTATCTATTATTTTTGAAATCAATTGCCTGGCCCTTTCCAGTCTGTTGGGCTGTATATCCTTTGCCAGCATGCTTTTGCTAACATCCAATGCAATCATCACATCAATACCGGTGTGTTTTATATTGGAACTGCCATCAGGTTTTCGAAGTCCTGCCCATCCAATTGCAGCGAATGAAAATGCCAGTACCAGCAGTAAAAATTTAGTGAAATATTTTTTAGGACTGTAGTTGTTGATTAATTGTTTAACTAACTGCTCATCTCCAATTTTTTTGATGGTCTTTTTCTTCCATCGCAACGCTAGCATGTACAGTACTACCATCAGCGGTATAGCTACCAGTGCCAATAAATAATAGACATGTTGAAATTGGAGCATTTAATAATTGTTAAATTAAGTGGTGTTGAGTAATGCCCGGTTTTTTGTTTATAGCCGTTACAAATTTTGATGAAGACTAAAATAAAAACAGATACTATAGGTTCATACGATCGACGACTAAAATTTCAATCCTTAATTTTTTCCTTCAAAAAAGCCATATTGTTTTAAAATACCTTTCATAATATTCAGCCGCACTGTTTTGATGTCGATATTTTTATCAGCCGATTTTACCAGTATAGTGAAAAAATAGGGATGTTTGTTTTCTTCAATCCAGCCGGTCATCCAGCCAATTGTAATGCCCTTTTCATCAAAGCCAGTGCCTGTTTTATAGCTAAGCTGGTATTGTGTATTATCTTCCTGCACCATGGCATCTCTTACAATTTGCTGGGTGCGTTTTTGAAAGGGCAACTGATCGAAGTATAATCTTTTAACCAGCCCGAGTTGTTCATCTGCAGAAATTTTCAAACTGTTATCTAACCAAAAACTATCAATCCGGTTGCCTATTTTTCCATTCCCGTAATGCATGCTGTCAATCCATTGTTGCATGGTATCTTTTCCAATACGCCTTGCCACTTCCTGAAAATAGGGGACCGAACTTACCTTAAAGGCCTGTTCCATGGTAAGGTCTTTATTCCAGTCTTCATTCCATCTTTTAATGCCATCCCATTTAATTACCATCTTTTCATCTGTTATCCTTCCAATTTCCAGGCCAATTAAACTATTTACAATTTTAAAAGTGGACGCAGGCAAAAAACGCATGGTATCCAGCTGCATATTGTACACGGTAACCTTTCCATCTTTGTTGTTGAGCATGGTAAAACATCCTTCTACTTTATTTTCGTCAAAATATTTTTTTAATGAATCATCCAGTTTGGCTTTGTTAACGGAGCAACCTGTAATAAGCAATATTAAGCTGCCGCTTAGAAAAATGTACGATAGAAATGTTTTCATGTATGTTGTTGCTGTTATTATTTTTTGTTTACTGATATAAATAAACATGTTATGAATTTGCTTCTTGAAATTTTGCGGTTGCTTCCAGAGTTTCGTAGAAGGTTAGCCCATATTTACGGATGATGGCGTCTTTTAAAAAAACATACACCGGCACTTTAAGTTTTTTACCAAGGCTACAGGCCGCACTGCAAAGGTCTTCCCGGGGTTGGTAATTAACATACTCGTTTTTTTTATTGCGGCTTTGCTTAATTCGTATGGGGAAAAGATGGCAGCTAATTGGCTTTCTCCAACCTATTTTCCCATCATTGTAGGCTTGTTCAATACCGCATTTTACAATACCGTTGTTATCTGTAATGCCGTATACACACATTTTACTGTCTATTGTGGGTGTTACCCAGCCAAACTCCGGGTTAAACAGGTATCTGCCCTGCTTCTCCAACTGCTGTTGACTTTCCTCTGTAAGATAAGGGAGAACGGCTTCGTAAACTGCATTCAGTTCCTGCAATTCGGCATCTTCCAGTGGCGCTCCTGCATCGCCATCTACACAACAACCACCCTTACATTTATTGAGGTCGCATACAAACTGGTCCTCAATAATTGCGTCACTAATCAATACATTGTCTATTGCTATCATTGTGTGCAAAAATAGGGACAAAAAGGTAAGGCTTATTAAAGCGTGTAAGGGATTAACGGTTTTAACTATTTACGTTTAGCAACTAAATTGTAAGAATTATCTATCATTTGCAGCAATTGTTTGTAGGTAAGTGTTCCATTTATAATTACGGTGTTCCAGTGTTTTTTATTCATGTGATAGCCGGGTAATACGGCATCGGGATATTCTTCTCTTAACTCAAGCGCTTCATCGGGATGGCATTTGGCATTAAACTGAAGTGGCTGTGCATTTAAAGGCACCAGTAGAAAAAGCTTGCTATTTACCTTAAAAACCAACACATCTTCTCCAAATGGAAAGCCTTCTGTTACACCAGGTTTTTGTAGGATATAATCCCTTAAAAATTCTATATCCATGTTTGATTTTGTATTAAAATATTAGCGCCGCTTGTATAGATTCCTGCTTTTAGATGCGCTATCCGAAAGTAGTTTATAACAGAAACTTTTAACCGACGCAAATTTAATTTTTAAATAAATGTTGTTCCTTGTTGGGTGCGTACTTAAAATTGCTGCAGTGTATTAAAGGGTTGCCAACCTTTATAAAAGAATTGTGAAGATAAAAAGGTTGGCAACCCTTACGAAGAATATTATCAATAAAAAAAGCCTTGTGGAAAGTCACAAGGCTGTAAATTAAAATCAAAGAAAAAATATTATTTTTTCATAAACTGGTGGTTTATTATTTGCCCTTTGTTGGTGATTAACTTAACTGCATAATACCCCGGATTTAAAGATGCCATATCAATATCGGCCAGGTTGGTAGTGTTGCTGATGGTAGCGCTTTCCTGCTGTTTTTTTCCTGCAGCATCGGTAATAACAGCACTGCTGATGCTGGTATTATCTGTCATCCATACATGAAGCTTATCGCTTACTACGTTTGGTAAAATGGTAACCTCTTTATTTACAGACCTGGTATCAAGTATCGTCACGTTGCTGAAATAGAAGTTGCCGTCTTTGCTAATAATTTTTAAGCGGTAGTAGTTAATGCCCTCCATCAAAACCCTGTCCTGCGCTGCGTAATTATAATAGTTACCTGCCATTGATGTTACATAGGTAAAGTTTTGGCCATCGGTACTTTTTTCTAACTGAAACATTTGAATGTTTTTCTGCTTGCGGGCATTCCAGGTAAGGTGGCCAACATTGTTTACTATGGTAGCCTTGATTTGGATACTAGTTACAGGATTGTTTTTTGCAATAGGCAATGCACTGTTGCTTAAGTGGGCAGCGGATAAAGAACCTGCTGTTCCAGTAATACTTGTAATGGTTGCCAGTAGTAGCGTGTAGATTTGAGTTTTCATTTTCTTTGCGTTTGTTTAAGGTAATCCTACAACATGCCAAAATGCAAAGTAATGAAAATCAATAGGTTAATTATTGGTTGGCCGAAGAGTTTTCCGGATATTGGATTTAAACTCTTTTATATGGAGTAGTTTTAAATTGGGCTGAAAAAAAATGCCGGCTAAAAAATTTAACCGGCATTAGAATAAAATATTAAGCTGTTTTAAAACCAGCTTCCATTCCAGATTTCGCTTGCTGCCTCGTCGTTTTTCAATTTATTTCTTCTGCGTTTTACATCCCTGAAATAACGGAAAGCTGTTACAATCATCAACGGCATAAACAAAAATATTAATGGTGGTATGCCCATAAAGCTAATCCATTTGCCACCAAACTTATTGCGCATGGGGCGTTTTAACCTTTCTGCAATCAGGTACATTGCAGGTACCAGCACCAGGGTCATAAAGAACGCAAATGCTAAACCAAAAATGATTGTCCAGCTGAGCGGTTTCCAAAATGCAACACTATCGCCACCAAAGAAAATATGCGGATTTAGTTCGGAGAACAGCGTAACAAAATTAATGTTGAAGCCAACTGCAATCGGGATAAAAGCAAGGATGGCTGCCAGTGCAGTAAGCAATACCGGTATGATACGGGTTTTGCCTGCCAATATAATAGCTTCTCTGGTTTTTAATCCACGTTTTCTTAATTCGTCAGCGAATTCAATAACGAGGATACCATTCTTTACCACAATACCAGACAGGCCAACAATTCCCAGGCCGGTCATCAAAACGGACACTTCCATTCCGGTAATGGAGAAACCAAGGAGCACACCTATTATGCTAAAGATAATTTCCGTAAGGATGATGATGGGCTTACTTACACTGTTGAATTGTATCACCAGTACAAATAAAATAATCATTAAAGCAATCACCAAAGCCGAAGTAAGAAAAGCGCCTGTTTCTGCCTGTTGCTCCCCTTCGCCGGTTTGTTTAATGGTAACCCCTTCCGACTTTTGTGTAAAAGCATCCAGGTATTTAGTGATTTCCACGTTAACCGCTGTTGCATTAAAACCTTTATTGGTTAATACATTGGAGCGAAGTGTAATTAAACGTTTTTGATTTTTACGTTTTACACTTCCGAAAGTACTGGTTGGTTCTACCTTAACCAATGCACTGATGGGGATATTTTTTACCGCACCACCCACGGCCATATCCCTGAATGAGATGCGCATGTTGAGGAGGTTGCTAAGGTCTTTGCGTTGCATTTCATCGGTGCGTAACTGAATTTTGAATTCGTCTTTTCCTTCTTTAATTTTTGATATTTCTCTACCAAATAAACCGGTGCGGATTGCCTGACCTATTTGTGCAGAAGATACACCTTCTATTAAGGCACGCTCCCTGTCCACGGTTAAAGTAATTTCAGGATTGTTGAGGTCAACATCCATTTTTAATTCTTCAACACCAGGCACCTGGATGGAATCTAAATAATTTTTAAGATTTACAGCCGTTTTTACCAGTCCATCAAAATCTTCGCTGGCAATTTCAATATTAACGGGCGGATCGGTGGGCGGTCCGCTGCTCTCCTGGTTAACACTTATTTCCGAACCCGGAATACCTTTTATTTCTGCACGAACCTGGTCAAGATAAGGACGGGTAGAAACGCCATGTCTTTTTTCGAATTCCACAAAAGAAACCTGTATCCTCCCGAGTTCACTTCGGGTGCTTCTGTCGCCAGATGATGGGTCGCTTGCGCCTATGGCAACATTGCTGATAACACTCTCCACTACCGGGTTTTTTTTGCCGTTAGCAACATCAATTCCTAATACTTTATTAACCTTTTTTTCCAACACCTGAATGACAGAGTCGGTGTATTGCACGCTGGTGCCTACCGGTAGTTTAACGTACACATAAATTTGGTTTGGATCTCCCTGCGGAAAAAATACAATACCTACCCGGTTACTTTTTACAGAAGCGATAAATACAAATACCGAAATAAAGAGTAAAGAAATAATTCCTAATAAAAGATGTACGGGCCTCCAGCCCTTTAGCGCCCAGCGAAGTAAAGTTTCGTAATGCCCCATGATCCACGGCAACGCATGATTTTGAAAATAATGAATTGCATCTGTAAAGAAGTACCTGTTTAAAAGTACCAGTATCATAAAGAACAGGAGCAGGTTGCCCATAAAAGTGGCACCTAATACATCCAACACAATTCCGACGCCAATTACAATCCAGAAAATAGGTTTTTTAAAGATGGCAGATTTGGGTTCTTTGTTTTCACTTTCGGGATGATTCATAAAATCAACCGCAAAAACAGGATTCATAAAAAATGCTACCAGTAAAGATGCCGCCAAAGTAAATATGAGCATGATCGGTAAATACACCATGAACCTGCCAATAATGCCCGGCCAGAAAAGCAGCGGAAAGAAGGGGGCCAAC
>JANPNY010000197.1:0-12191 GCA_031427745.1 Chitinophagaceae bacterium
CGGATACGTTTAGAGTTGATCTTCTTTTCCGCTCGGTGACTCCCATTAATTCCTCCTACATTATAAATTAAAAGTTTCCCAGGCGTGTTTCCGTGCTGTGGGCAATGTGTTCTGCAGAGTATGCTTGAATGAATTAATTTAAACAGTTTTCCCAAATGGCGCTGAGTCCCACGGATTTGCTGCATGGCTCACTGTGGAGACTCGGCTGTGAACTTCTAAATTTGGGAGAGGCTCGGGGGGAATAAAGGATTTTAAAAGCAGCTAACCTTATGGGAAGACTTTGGATTAGCAAGCCAATGTTGCCATGAAAAACTAACTTTGAATGAAGCTTCGCCAATGAAGCTGCCATAAAAAACTAAAGCTGGTAACCCAACATATCTTTTTTAAACAATTTTTTTAGATCAAATAATATAACATGAAAATTTATTTAAAAATTACGACCAGCTGTCTGTTCAGCACCTTTTTTATTACCTGTTGCCTGGCGCAACAAAAAAATATAATTGAAGTAATAAAAGAAGAAAATAATAGACGGATTAACATATTGATCAACAAGAAACCCTTTACCAGTTTCATTTATCCTGATTCTTTGGAGAAGCCTGTATTGTATCCGATTTATGCGGCCAATGGAGAACTGATTACAAGAGGTTTTCCCATTAGCCCCCGGCCAAATGAACCGGTGGATCATCCACACCATATTGGCTTGTGGCTGAATTATGAAAGTGTGAATGGTCTTGATTTCTGGAATAATTCGTCTGCAATTGCGCCCGAAAAAAAAGCCGGATATGGATGGATAAAAACTACCAATATAATAAAAACATCCAGCGGTGCACAAGGCTCATTAAGGTATAGCGCTAACTGGCAGGACATCAATAAGAACATGTTGTTACTTGAAACCACGAGCTTTTATTTTTCTGCCTTTGGCAACCTTCGCATCATCGACCGCATTACAACTTTAAAGGCCGCAACAGATGTTTCTATGCCCGATGTAAAGGATGGTCTGCTTGGTTTACGAGTGGCGCATGAGTTGGAACTTCCTTCAACAGAAGCAAGAGCATTTACGGATATTCATGGCAACATAACAACCATAAAAGCAGCCAACAATGCAGCTGTATCGGGGAATTATATTACAAGCCAGGGAATTACCGGCGATGCGGCCTGGGGTACCCGTGCAGTATGGTGTATGTTGTACGGCAAAATTGTGCAGGACAGCATTAGCATTGTAATTATTGATCATCCTAAAAATATTGGTTACCCTACCTACTGGCATGCCCGTGGCTATGGCCTATTTTCAGCCAATCCTTTAGGGCAAAAAATATTCAGCAATGGAAAAACAATTTTTAATTATGCTTTAAAAAAAGGTGAATCAGTGACCCTGCGCTACCGGGTTGTAATAAATGCCGGTAAGGAAAGATTAACGACCGATGCAATTGATTTGCTGGCAAAAGAATTTGGAAAGGGGTATAAATAAAAGTTTGACTCAGCATTTTTAATTCCGCTAAGAGTCTCCCATTAAATTGCTCCTACTCCATAAATTAAAAGTTTCCCAGGCATTTAGAGGCGACTAGAAACGTGATAAAAGAGTTTACACCTTTTGAAAAAGGTGTAAACTCTTTCCGCTCGGAGTCTTCCATTAAAAGCCTCCCACATTATAAATTAAAGGTTTCCCAGGCGGGTTTCCGTGCGGTGGGCAATGTGTTTTGCAGAACCCGCCGCAATTCTGCAGGGTGCTTGAATTAACTGATTGAACAGCTTTCCTGAATAGCGCCGAGTCCATCGGCTTTCCTGCAAAGCCAATTGTGGAGACTCGGCTGGAAACTCCTAAAATTTGGGAGAAATTGGGAGCGTATTAAGGAATTGTTTCCGCTCGGAGTCTCCAATCAAAAACCTCCAACGCTATAAATTAAAAGTTTCCCAGGCGGGTTTCCGTGCGGTGGGCAATGTGTTTTGCAGAACCCGCCGCAATTCTGCAGGGTGCTTGAATTAACTGATTGAACAGCTTTCCTGAATAGCGCCGAGTCCCTCGGCTTTGCTGCAAAGCCAATTGTGGAGACTCGGCTGGGAACTCCTAAAATTTGGGAGAAATTGGGAGCGTAATAAGGAGCTTATTCACTCACCATTTTTCAAGCCCCAGCAATTTTTTGCCAAGGTTATTTAATTCGGCCCGGCCATATTTCGTTTGCTCCCATTTTCTGGGGTCGCCGGGAAATGCATAGCCTTCGGGTGCAACGCTGTCTCTCCAGGATGTTATCCTCCAATCCCTGAGCGCTTCATTTTCTTCTTCTGCCGGCATCATGGAAATATATTGTGCAATGCGAACTTTCTTGTCGCTCAGGTTTGGCCTTATGCCATGGGGCTGAAGGCTGTTAAATATCAACAAATCGCCTGCTTCCATTTTTACTTTTTTCATCTCAAAGCCTGTTGTATCAGGCTTAAAGTGATCCCTGTCGTCGGGCTGTGTAAGTTTCCAGGCATTGTAAGTGCGAAACAATTCGGGGATACATTGAAAACCACCCATGTTCTCATCGTCCTGATCTGCCAACGCCAGAACTCCTTGTACGTTAACTGGTTTTGTTTCAGGATCGTAATCCCAATGGATAAACCCTTTGTATTCAAAGCCTGGCTTAATGGGGAAATTCAGGTTGGCCCTATCAATGGTTACCCACAACTTTTCTGTACCCCAAATATCTACAAAGGCATCGTACACTTTTTGCATTTGGCGGTTATTCCAAAGATGCTGGTTGTTGTACACTTCCACCATGCCGGTATTGGTGAGTTCTTTCATTTTTATTTCAGCACGGGGTGGCGCATACCATGTTTCGGGATCAGCAGGATCCTTTTCCTCAAACTCCCATAAAAATTTAGCTGTGTCCAGTGCCTGCTGTTTTGGAACGGCATTTTTTATAACAATGTATCCATTGGTGACCCAGAAATTCCAGTCTTCTTCACTCAATACACAAAGTGGTTTTCCATTACTTCGGTCGTTCAATTTGGTAGCGCTGCTTTTTGCAGTGGATGGGTTTCCCGGAATATCCTTATGAGCATTGGGCATCATAGTAGGGGTCATTGTTTTTTGTTCCATAATTGCAAGTTTTAATTGCTTAAAGTTAATGTAATTGACGAACATGTGTGTTTCATAGTGATGCAATCATACAAAAACGAGCTAACTGTATACTTCAAAAAGGGGTAACGGTTATATAGATATAAGTAGAGGGAAACCAAATTTTTTTTATGATATGCTGCTTTTAATTATAATAATATTTTTTGTGTAACGTTATACAAGGGCAATATTATTTTATTGTTAACTTAATTATAAATGCACTCGTTATATTTGTAATGCAACCTAAAACCAACCTTGGATGTTAATTAAAAATTACCTCAAAGAAATAAGTTCCTTAAAACTTTACATTATATCCATTATCGTGGTTATCATTTTTAGCTATTCTATTTACATTTTTTGCAGTGATGCTGTAATTATGGCAATTGGCAAGGAGGATAGTTTTTTTGAATGGATGACCGCAATATTTTTTTTGTTGGCCTCCGTATTATGCTTTGCTACATTCAAAAGAAATAAAAATATTTTTGTTCTGGGACTTGCCCTGATGTTTTTTATGGGGATGGGAGAGGAAATAAGCTGGGGTCAACGGATAATAGGTTTTACTACGCCCGAGGAGTTAAAAACGGTAAATGTTCAAAGGGAAACAAATATTCATAACCTGGAAATATTTAACGACAAATACATGAGTGGTGTAAAAAAAACCGGCATGCAACGTTTACTGGAAATTAATATACTTTTCAGAATATTCTCTGTTTCATTTCTTATACTGTTACCGCTGATTATTTATCAATTAAAGTTTCAGAAAAAAATAAATAAAAAACTGAAGTTGCCGGTTGCACCTTTAACCTTGGGAATATTTTTTATTATTAGCTGGTGCATATTTTACAGCATTAAGTATTTTTTACTACCCAGGGGTAAGCCAGTTGGTTTATATTACTCCGTTGGCGAGGTGTTTGAATGTACAGCGGCTTATGTATACTTTGCAGTTGCGCTTTATTTTTACAATACAAAAGACGATAGTTATTTAGGAGCAAATTTAAGCCAGGCAAGTGTTAATCTCAAAGAAGACTTTGCATCACCCCAAACTCAATTATCGCCTCAAAGGGCTTAAAAAGGAGAGAAAATATTTTTTTACTAACCCTAAAAAAGCCCCCAAAAATTTTCGGGGGCTTTTATTTTTATCTAACTTCTTGTCCTTCCGAGTCGATATATTTCAGCGTTCCGATATTCAACTCCTGTATTCCTTTTTCAATTAATGAGCGGTCACCAACAATTACCCAGGTAAGGCTATTGGGCTTTATTACTTTTGTTGCGGCGCTTTTAATTGTTGGCAGTTGCATATTTTGCAACATGGCAGCGTAGTTATTAAGATAAGAAATGCCGCGGTTGTATTTAATAGCATCCTGCAATGAACCAAGCACAGCCCCATTGGTTTCCCATGTACCTGGCAACTGCAAAATGGAGTTGCCTCTTACTTTATTAAACTCTGCTTCTGTAGCAGGCTTTTCATTGATGTATTGAGTAATTTCTTTTTGTAATTCTATAACCGATTCTTTCGTTTTATCAGTTTGCACAGGTGCATAGCCCAAAAAGAAACTTGGACCTTTTGCATCAAAATTATAGGATCCGGCACCATAGCTCCAATGCTTGTCTTCCCGAAGATTCATGTTAATACGGGCTGTAAATTCTCCGCCCAATATTTTATTCATCATTTGTATTGCTTCATAATCGGGGTCTTTTGCCGAAGGGCTAATTTCTGCGGTAAAAATAATTGACTGCAATGCCCCCGGCTTATCAATAATATAAACAACCGGTTTATCGGGTAAAGCTACCTCACTTATGTTTTTCTGTTGTACCGGTTTGGCTTTCCAGCCTGCCAAACTTTTTTCCAGTTTTGCTTTCAATTCATCAGCACCCATATCGCCCACAACTGTTAGGGTAGCATTGTTTGGCACAAACCATGCCTGGTGAAATTTCACTAAATCGTCCCTCACAATTTTATTCACTGATTCTTCTGTACCACTTCCTGTAAAGGGGTTACTGTAAGCATGGCCTTTGCCATACAAAAGCTTTGGAAGTATCCGCAGGCCCATATATACAGGCTGTGCCTGCTCTTGTTTAATAGATAGCAATTGCTCTTTTTTTACCCTGTCGAAATCTTTTTGCGGAAAAGATGGATTGAGTAACACATCTGTAAACAAGGATAAGGAAGCATCAAACTTGCTGGTAAGTGCACCTAATGTTAAGTAAGTTTTATCAAGGTCAGATCTGCTGTAAACGGATGCTCCCAAATCGGCCTGCAGATCGCTGATCTGTAACGATGTTTTTGTTTTTGTTCCTTCCGTTAACATTGTCCCCGTCATTGATGCAAGGCCTGCTGTGCCGAACTGATCAGCAGCGTATCCAGCATCCACCATCAACGACATATTTACTACAGGAACTGATTTTCTTTCTACAAAAGATACTTTTAATCCATTGCTGAGTGTAAACTCTTTTACCTCCGGAAACTTAACAACTGCTGGTGCGCCCATCGCCGGCTGAACAGCTCTGTCGAGGCTAACTGAGTCAGCAGAAAAGTTCCCATAAGGCAAAATATCAAGCCGGTACTCCCCATTGGTTAACCAGTTAGCTGCTGCTTCTTTGATATTGGCAGGCGTTGCAGCTGCTATTCTTTTATACATTGTTTTAAAATAGTCGGGGCTGCCACCAAACACTTCGTTCTGAATAAGTATATCACTCTTTCCGCCAAAGCCACCTATACGTTCAGCACCTTTTATAAAGCCGGTAAAGGCCCTGGTTTTAGCCCTCTCCAGTTCTGCCGGCGTTACGCCATTGGCGAGCAATTTTTTTAATTCCTCATTAATAACATCATTTATTTTATTTAACGAAATACCCGGCTTTGCATCCGAAAAAATATTGAACTGCCCTCCTATTTCATTTTCCTGGGTGTATGCAAAAACGTTGCTTGCCAACTGTTCGTCGTACACCAGTCTTTTATACAGCCGTGATGTTTTACCATTGGTTAAAATATCAAGTAATATGTTTAGGTAGGTTAAATCCTGCGTGCCCCAGCCGGGCGTATTCCATGTTTTTTGGATACGAGCCTGTGGCACTCTATCTTGAGCAATTTGGTAATGATTGCCACTCATCTTTGCAGTCCATGCAGCATGCTTGGCAATAGGTGGCCCTGCGGGAATATTTCCAAAATATTTTTTTACTTTTTCCAACGCATCTTCCGCCTTAATATCACCGGCAATGCAAATAACTGCATTGTTTGGGCCGTAATAAGTTTTAAACCACTCCTTCACATCTTCAAGCGATGCTGCATTTAAATCTTCCATGGAACCTATCACAGACCATGAATATGGATGCCCTGCCGGATAAGTACTCTTTACTGTAAGTTCTTCTGCCAGGCGATATGGCTGGTTTTCGCCCTGCCTTTTTTCATTTTGAACAACGCCTCTTTGTTCGTTGAGCTTAGCGCTATCAATAACTTTTTGTAAATAACCCATCCTGTCGCTTTCTATCCACAAAACTTTCTCCAACGCTGCAACAGGAAAGTTTTCAAAATAATTGGTACGATCATTATTGGTAGTGCCGTTTAAATCTGTTGCACCAATTTGGTCCATCAGTTTAAAATAGTCATCGTTAAAATGTTCACTGCCGTTAAACATTAAATGTTCAAATAAATGTGCAAAGCCCGTTTTGCCCTGCTTTTCGTTTTTGCTACCCACATGGTACCACACATTAAAAGCTATAATGGGCGCCTTGTGATCTTCATGTACAATTAAAGTAAGCCCGTTGCTTAGCGTAAATTTTTTAAAGGGAATATCCACAAGAGGATATTTTTTCTGTTCAGTTTGAGCAAAAGATGTTAAAACGAATAAACATGCATTTACCCATAGGAATGTCTTTTTCATAAAAAATTTTGAGGTGATTGAATGGATGGACAAGATAACAAAAAAGCCATTTATTTTTTTACAAGGATTCAAAACAGTTAATTAAATATGTATGTCGGTTTGGGGCTATTTTTTTTTTACTTTTGAATAAGCTTTTTCCAAAATTGCAATAGTTAGCGTTCGTTAAAAAATAAATACTGACTGTGATGCTGGTTGTTGCCTCGTACAGACCTATTATACATTTTTTACGAAGGAAAAACTATTTAATCATCATCACAGATGCGATTGTTTCAATACCATCAAACAAATTCTGCAAGCGGATATTTTCATTTTCAGCATGCTGGTTATTATCATGGTTGGCAATAGGAACCGTAATAGTATTTGCTTTTAAATATTTTTCAAACACGAACAACGGAAGGCTGCCTCCCATTGTTGGTTGCAGCACTAACTGACTGATGGTCGTGGTTTTAACGGCCTCAATTACTTTTTTAACAACCGGTAAATCCATTGATGTACGCTGTGCATTATAGCTGTCCTCGCCTGCAATCACTTTAACTATTTTTCCATATTTTTTTCTTTCTTCATCGGCAGGCTCCTTATCGGTTACAAAATATCCCTGGCCTTTAATATGATCGATTACTTTTTGTTGCTGCCGTTTCCAATCGTTACCCAACACTAGTCTAAGATCGATGACAGCAGTTGCAAACGTGGGAATTTGATTGGATGCCTGTTTGCCCACATTGCCGCTCTGCATTCCATTGATGTTTAGTGAAGGCTGGTTGATTGCCTCACTTAATGTAACAGCCGGTGATTCCACCGCACTAATTCCAAGCTCATTTTTCATTTGTTCATCTACAGATGGAACCTCCTGCAAGGCTTTTCTTTCCAACGCAGTTAAGGGTGTTACATCGTCGTAAAAACCTTTTACAGTTACTCTTCCATTATCATCTTTCATAGAAGCTAATAATTTTGCAAGCATCATAGCGGGGTTTGGAGCCCAGTTGCCGAAATGCCCGCTGTGTAAGGGCCTTTTGGAGGCATATACCGTTAAATCGAGATGGGCATCTCCCCTTACGCCGAAATAAATTTGCTTTTTACCGGTTTGGTGTACCGGTCCATCACAAATGATCCATAAATCTGATTGCAGCAAAGCAGCATGTTGTTCCAGTATTTCATTTAAATGAAGAGAGCCTGCTTCTTCCTCTCCTTCAAAGAAAAACTTCAGATTGCAGGTTGGCTGAAGGCCGCTTTTCGTTATGGCACCAAAGGCATTCAAAATAGCCACCACTCCCGCTTTATCATCAGATGCACCACGGGCATAAATCCTCCATTCCGGGTTGTAAAAATTATCAGCCGGAAAAGGAATATTAACTCCAGCTTTATCTATTGTATTTGAAAACAATACCGGGACGAAGGGCTCTAGTCCCTTTGCCCATTGCGCAGGGTTTACAGGCTGACCATCGTAATGTGCATAGAAAATGAGTGTTTGCTTTGCACCGGGAACTAAGACTTCACCATAAACTGCTGGCGGTACTTCTTTAGAACTGCCATTTAAAAGTTGCACCTTTTGAATGCCTCTTTTATTCATCATATCCATAATAAAGGCGGTGTTCGTTTTAATGTTCACTGTGTCTTTGGTAAGATTGGGCAGCGCCAGGAATTGCGCAAACTCTCCCAGAATTTGGTTAGCATGTTCCTTTCCAAAATTCCGGATGGTAAGCACCTCGGGTGATTGTGCCGTACTCATCTGAGCAAACAACAAAATAAAATACATATAGCAACAGAGCTTTTTCATGAAATGAGTTTGAGTGTAAAAAATAACCGGCAACCAATAGTTAATAAATGGCTGCATCGAATGTAACAACAATTTTTGCCATTTATAAAAACAGTTGATTGAACGATAGAAAAAGAAATCATCTCAGTTGTAACAGCATAACACCCATTAAAGCCATGTAACAGACAGTGCAGGCACAAAATCATAGTATTTTTTATCAGCAGCTAGCTTACCTTTGCCTCATGCAACTTTGGAAAAATATCATTAGTAAGCCCTCTTAGTTTTTCTTCTCATTTATTGCTGCCTGCAATTTTTTTACATCTTTCTATTTTTTTTAAACATCTCCATCATGTTTTTTGCATGAGATGAGCGTTATCAAAAAAATACCATCAGACTACTTCCATTTATAAAAACAACATAAAATAAACACATGAAAACAATTATTGAACCATTCAAAATAAAATCGGTGGAGCCCATTTATTTTACCACAAAAGAAAAGCGTATCGATATTTTAAAAAATGCTTTTTATAATCCTTTCCTCATTCGCTCTAACGATGTATTGATAGACCTGCTAACCGACAGTGGCACTAGTGCTATGAGCAGCAACCAATGGGCTGGCATAATGCGGGGCGACGAATCGTATGCAGGCAGTCCAAGCTTTTTTCGTTTTGAAGAAACCATCCAGCAAATAACCGGTATGCCATTGGTAATTCCCACCCACCAGGGTAGAGCATCAGAAAAAATTCTTTTCAGCATTTTAGGCGGCAAAGGCAAATACTTTGTAAGCAATACCTTGTTTGATACAACCCGTGCCAATATTGAATTCTCCGGTGCAGAGGGTATAGATTTTATTTGTGAGGAAGGCAAACATCCGTCTATTCCGGCACCCTTTAAGGGAAACATGGATATAGATTCTTTTGTAAAATTTATTGCCGAAAAAGGCGCCAAAAATATTCCACTTTGTATTATAACGGTTACCAACAATTCCGGTGGCGGGCAGCCGGTAAGTATGGCAAATATTAAAGCAGTCAAAAAGATTTGTACAGAAAATAATATCCCGCTTTTTATTGATGCATGTCGTTTTGCAGAGAATAGTTATTTCATTAAACTGCGTGAAGATGGTTATGCTGATAAGCCGGTTGCTGAGATTGCAAAAGAACTGTTTTCCTATGCTGATGGTTGCACTATGAGTGCCAAAAAAGATGCTTTTGCAAACATTGGGGGTTTCCTGGCGATGCATGATGAAGATCTTGCATTACAGTGCAGGAACCTGCTCGCGATCACTGAAGGATTTCCCACCTACGGCGGCCTTGCAGGTCGTGATTTAGAAGCCATTGCAATTGGATTAATAGAAGTGATGGACGAACATTACCTGCAATACCGCATCCGTAGTATTGAATATCTTACCAATAAATTAATTGCAGCAGGTGTGCCTGTAATGCAGCCTGCGGGTGGCCATGCAGTATACATAGATGCCAAAGCATTTCTTGACCACATTCCGGTAGATCAATATCCCGGACAGGCATTGGTAGGAGCTTTATATTTAGAAGGTGGTATCCGCAGTGTTGAAATTGGCTCGCTTATGTTTGGCAAATATGGCGAAGATGGTAAACTAATACCAGCACAAATGGAGCTGGTTCGGTTGGCAATACCAAGAAGAGTGTACACCCAAAGCCATTTCGATTACGTGGCAGAAGTTATTATTGAAGTATTTAAAAACAGAACGTTAATTAAAGGATTAAAAATATTTGAAGAGGCACCTATACTTCGCCATTTTACGGCCAAACTTCAACTGGTTGAATAGAAAAAAAACGGGTGTTGAGTTCAATAAAAAAATTACCAACCAAAACTAAAAAAGCCATTCGCTTTCTGCGGATGGCTTTTTTAATTATCAATAAATTTTCTCAAATGATTCTTACCGTTGAATCGAATAGACCAGGACTTATAATTTTATCGCCCATTCATTTAGCATTGGCCTCCCCAGCAAAGCATTAGCTTCCTCATCATTTGCAAACAGTTCCTTTACCGGATCCCATTGCAGGGTGCGGTTTAGCTGGTAGGCTATGTTTCCGATATTACAAACAGAAGCAGTGCGATGACCAGTTTCAACATCACAAACAGGCATCGTTCTTTTACGCATAGCATTTAAAAAATCCTTGTAATGATCTACGCTTTTGTACACATGCTTCTCAGATTCGCCTATAATTCTGTCTTTTAAAGAAGCAGGTGTTGTTTCAAGCTTACCCCGCTCAATTCTTATTTCGCCTTCAGTACCGGTAAAGAGAACTGCATTTTCCCATTCCCATTTTTCATGCGTCATTATGGTGCCATTTTTATATCGGAAGGTGAGGTTCGTATGTACGCCTCCGTCCGGAGCGCTTACTTCCACGGGGCCGCTGTTATCCATATCCAGTGCCCACTGTGCAATGTCGAACATATGTGCGCCCCAGTCGGTAACGCCGCCACCACCAAACTCTTTATATTTACGCCAGTTGGGGTATACATCGTTTGAAACGGGAGGTGCAAGTTCCGAATTAAACGCACTGGGGGCATTAGGACCAAGCCATTTACTCCAGTCCAATCCATCAGGTATTGGTTGGGCGGCAAGATCATACTTTATGGGTGGTGGCCCTACACTAACTTTTATGCTTTTAATTTCTCCAATGTATCCATTACGAACCAATTCAACAGCCTGCCTGAACTCAGCCCATGAACGCTGCATACTGCCTGTTTGAAAAACCCGGCCATGCAAACGAGTTGCATTTACCATTGCCCTGCCTTCTTTTACGGTTAATGCAAGGGGCTTTTCGCAAAAAATATCTTTACCGGCTTCGGCTGCTCTTATCGCTCCTGCGGCATGCCAATGGTCGGGGGTAGCTATCACCACTCCATCAATGTCTTTACGGGCCAGCAGTTCTCTAAAATCATTGTACACAGGAATGTTGGCGTATTTTCCTTCCTGCCCATTTTTAGCGTAAAAGTTTTTAATATTTTCCTGGGTTAAAATGCCTTTGTCTTTATACACTTCACTCAGTGCGATAATCTTTACTTCGCCTGTTTCCAAAAATGCTGAGGTTAATCCTCTGCCTTGTTTGCCAGTACCAATAAAACCAAGCGTAATCATATCGCTTGGTGCAATGTACATAGTGCCGTCAGGCTTTCTTCCGCCTAAAACAAACCTTGGTAAAATAAAAAATCCCGTTAATACTTTGGCAGTAGTACCAACAAATTTTCTCCGGTTTAGGGAAGCTGGTGATTTCTTTTTCATTCTTTTAGATTTAGCTTTTGAATTTAAATGTTTTTTATTGCATTGTCTTTAATTAAAGAAATAATTGCAAAGAATTATTTTTTACAGTATGGTTAATGCCTGCAATTTTACCTACTGAATTAGAAACTGATAACTACCCCATAAAATTTGGGCGAAGATTAGTAATTGAAAAAGAAGGAAATGAAATTCAAAAAT
>JANPNY010000198.1:0-2015 GCA_031427745.1 Chitinophagaceae bacterium
AATAACAAATGGATTAGGATAATTTTTTGCATGACTTTCATATACAGTGCCTAAAAACAAATACAAGTCTTTTGTTAAAGCAAAATCATCCCAATATTTTTTCTTCACATCTTCACAAGCTTTTGTTTCCCGATCCGGGCCATTGTATTTTGCCAACATCTTCCAGTAAAGAGCTCCAATTTCCCAGTCCTCTATCATTAATTTTGAAACATTTCCTTTCTCATCTTTAAAGCGGTAGGAAAATTTAAACGGGAGTTTATTTACCACTTCAAATGGGTTCTCTGCATTCTGAAATAAATGTAATTGCTGGGCTTTAGCTTTAAGTGTTGCCAGCTTTTCTTTATCCCATTCCCTTTCTACTGGCTCTATGATAAAATCAAGTATTGCAGTTGGTTTAAATGTTGCTAAAGAAGTAGCTATTCTTTTATCTTTTGCTTCAGCTATAAGTTTTGTAAGATCTGTATAAACCTTTTTTAAAACGATATCTTTTCTTTGTTGCCAATTGTTATGTGTTTCTATATGGCCGACTACATTAAAAGCATTTTCAATAGAACGGGGCTTATAACTTTCCGGCCTAAAATCTCCGGAATTTTTTTTCAAATCTATTTCTACCCAATCATATTTACTGTATCTTTTATCGTATTCAAGTTTCCTGAATGGAATCGGAAATATTCTTATCCAGCTACCATTTTCCAAAAAACCAGCGGTGCATACCAACTCGTCATATTTTGAGGATAGTGAAGGATATGTTTTTACAGCAATTAAAACCTTGGTAAGTGCCATCCTAAATATGTTTTAGTTCATAATTCCATTCCGGTAGTTTAATTATAGCTTCTGCCAAATGTTTGCGGTGGCACTGGCAAATATTTGCTTCAAAGCAAGTTAGGGCAATCCTCTTTTTTGCTATTAACAGATCCAATATTTTTTGCTGGGTAGCCACTGATTTAGGCAATGTTTTAGCTTTATAGGTATCAAAGAGATTATCATAGTCGGCTTGTGATTTTAGCTCCTGCCGATATTCAGATTCAATGCCCACTTCACCAAAGTGTACATACTCAATATGTAATCCTTCGCAGTAACGTATTAACTGGCTTTTTGAAAAACCAAATTTCTGACTCAATGGATTATTTCGAACATCTACCAATACTTTAATGTCATGTTTAATTAGTTTATTCAAATACGCTTCCAGCGAAATGCCTTCGTAGCCTATTGTGTAAAGCGTAGTAGCAGTTAGGGCAGGGCGAAAAGTATTTACCTTATTTAATTGCTCACTGTTTAAAAGCCTCTCGGCAGTAATACTGTTTATTGCGTAGTAGGGAAAGTTGGTATAAGTGTGTTTCATTAAACCATCACCGTCCATTTTATTGTAAAGAACATAAGCATAGGTTACCAACTTTTTGTCTTCTTCATCTAATAAAGCCAAATAGTTTATTGGGTCTTTTTTTGAATAGCTTGTTTCATCCTCGGTTAAAAAATCTTTTTTAACCATTGTATATAAATCTGCCTTTGCCGAATGTGAATAACAGCCGTACAAGTAGGGTATAAAATCGTACTCCGGCTCTTTTTGCTTTTGACAAACCAGAAACAGCAATTTTTGCAGTTTAATTTTTTCCAATCTGCCATCAAACACCTGTAACAAGGCTAATATAATTTTTCTGCGGTAAAACATGGTGTAAAGGTAATTTAAGTTGCCGGGTTATAAAAAGGCTTGTATTTGCCAAGAGGTGACAGCTTTTTGAAAAGGTGTCACCTCTATTAAACCCCTTACCATACCACACCCACTGCATCTATCTCCTTCATCAACCTGGCTGTTGCTGCTAATGCCACTATTATTTTTTGATAGTGCAAAATATCTTCAAATTCCAGTGTACGGCCTTTTCTGTCTTTTAACCATTTTTGGGCGGGTTGGTAGCCGCCTATATAAAACTCCCATGCAGAGGTTGGTACATCGGCGAAATATTGTGTGTCGTTTATATAAACAGTTCCTAAATAATCGGGGTAAGAAATATTGCCAT
>JANPNY010000199.1:0-2209 GCA_031427745.1 Chitinophagaceae bacterium
CAATAAACGCCACCGGCAATCCGGAGGAGGACGCTTTCAATTGCATTAACGTGTTCATACATGCGCCCACACCGGTTTCATTCATTCCGTTTAAGCCGATCAAACCCGGATGGGTTAATATGAGTTGCTCTGGTTGTGTGCCGTTTTTTGCTAAACGCATAAGAATCTGATACCCATCTGTGTAAGATTCAATATCCATGTTTTGAGCAATATAAGCGGTACCGCCATTAACAGCAGGTACAGCAATACCGCTGCAATGATGGTTTGCAATATTATCCTCGTACACCCAAAATTCATCCAGTAGGTTTAGTACCATTACATCATTGAATGCCTGTTCGGATCCTGCGGCAATACCACGTACTTCTTCATACAAATCGGGTGTCCATTTTTTAATTGCATCCTCGAAGTGTGCGTAATTAAAAAAATCTTTCAACACCAGGTTGGCATCTTTACCCAATGAGGTAGTTGTATTCTCTTTCCACTTAGTTACAATTTCAGCAATTTCCTTTTTCAATAATTTGCCATGTTGTAACCCAAGTTCATAGCCGGTACCGGTAAGGGTAATTTCCCTGAGTGCTCTTTTACCGGGATGGATAACGGAGCTTTGGCTGTATGCAATAAGTGAACTTAGCAACAGAAGTGATAGCAATACTTTTTTCATTCTTTTTGATTTTATTTTAACTAACAAATTGTTTATGGGTGTTTTTATGCACTTTGCCATTTAAAAACATTCCGATAAAAGTTCCTCTTACAAAATATTTATACGTGATCATACAAATAACACTGGTAACCGAAAGTGTAATGACAAACTTAAGTAAAACGGGTATTCCGCTACCGGCCATAAGACCCGGTATAAAAGCAATAATGGGTAAATGAATAATATACACCCAGTAAGACGCTTCCATTAAATAGCTTAAGCGCTTGGAATAGGAATGAAAATAGGTGAGAAAAAAAGCGATGAATCCGAAAATGAATAAGGTGCCGGATAAAGCAGTAAGCAGTTGTTTGACTGTATATTCCCAGCCTGAATTTTGCCATGGAATAAAATCAGCTGCCAAAAACAAAAGGGTAGCCGCTATAAGCTGTGCAATGGAATTTGTTTTTAAGTACTGAAGACTATCTGTTTTGAAAATCATCCAGCCCAAACCAAAAAAGATAAAATAGAGCAGCAGTACAATAAAATTAGGTATCCAGGTAAGGCTGGTAATAATGCCTGCAGTACCCATCCATACCAACATTAGAAAATAACAGATAGCCAATGCTACTATTCTAACCCATAAATTTTTGAGTACCACTAAAGTTGCGTTATTAAAAGCCACGGTAAAAGAAGTTTTTTTGTTGAACAACATGGCCAACAGATAGGAAGCCAAAGCAAGGAGTGCTAAAAAATACAGAAACCATAAGTGGGCCATTTTAAAAGGGATAAAACCCAACGATTTTATTGACTGCCATACTTCTGAATAAGGATTTGCAACTCCTTTAAATGCAGCTATGGAAAAAATAAAAGCTGTTTGCACCAAAGGCCAAATAATAAGAACACCTGCAATAAACGGAAGTACAATTCGCTGCCACCTGTTTTTTAAAAGTGCTTTCGGCCCCTTTTTGTAAAAAAGCAACGCTCCAAAGAAACCTGCTGCTACAAAAAACACAGGCATTCTAAAAGCATGAATGTATTCTACCAATACTAAAAAAGGAAAGTTATTATCCGGATCCCTTGACCGCCATATACCCCATTCACTTTTAGAAGAATAGCTTGAAGCAGCGTGCAGTACAAGGCCGAGTAACATCATGATACCACGCAGGGCATCTAAAGCATAAACACGTTCGTTACCGGATTGATCTTTGTGGTGCATGATTGAATTTTAGTGTTAATTACCGAAACGTTTAAAGAGGGGGCAGAACAGGCGTTAGTTTAATCGTAATTATTTTATGCTTGAGTTAACCCTATTGCCGGGAGAATTCTAAGTTATCGAAAAACCTCTTTCTCTGCAATTTTGCCATTTTGCATACGCACCAATAAAACACCAACTATACTAACTGTTTTACCCGTTGCATCTATACCGAAGAAAATACCGGTATGGGTTCTTTTAAAGTTCCAGTGTTATTTTATTGCTAACACAGCTGTTTATTTTTTTATAAATAACTCAGCCACCATTTTTCTTTGTGATTGGTTTTATATCGATCGTACCATTTACAGAGTGGATACAAT
>JANPNY010000200.1:0-3912 GCA_031427745.1 Chitinophagaceae bacterium
GTAGCTGCAAGTTTCCACCACTCTTCTGCCCGGCTCGCCCACCAGGGAGCGGTAATATCCTGGTCGGGTAAATACCCACGAATAGAATCTTTTACCAGTAGGCCACGGGTGGTTACCGTGCTACCCATCTCGGTACCAAGCAGGGGTTGATCGGGATGATCTTTATGATAATCTGCCACAGCAAATTGCCGATAGTTAAAACTGCGGACAGGAATTACTTCGTTCACACCTTTATAAACATTTGCCAAATCAGCAGCGTACGTGCAGGTACGGGTGGGATCAAGTTGTTTTAATTTACTGATGAATGTTTCTGCAATTCGTTTACCATAAGCGTTGGTATGAATCCATCCTTCTTCGTTGCCAATGCTCCACATAAAAACACAAGTGCGGCTACGATCACGTTTCACCAAACGTTGAAACTGATCCATGTATTCTGCACTACTGTTGAGCAAACGCTGTTCGTCCATTACCAGCATACCCAAACTATCGCATGCATCTAACAACTCAGGCGTTGGCGCATTGTGACTGGTACGGTATGCATTTGCACCAAACTGTTTTAACAATCCAATGCGGTAGTATTGCAAATAATCGGGCACAGCACTTCCCACACCTGCATGATCCTGGTGATTGTTTGTGCCCAATATCTTTACATGCTTTCCGTTTAAGAAAACACCGTTGGGTTTAATTTCGATAGTACGGAAACCAAAGCGAAGTTTTTTACTGTCAATAACAACTCCATTCTGTTTTAACTCCACTACCACCCGATACAGATAAGGATTGTCTAACGACCACAAGGTTGGATTTGCCACATTAATAAGTTGCTTAATCGTTTTCTCCTCATTTGTATTAATGGCAAGTGCTGTCTCTTTGGCTGCACTGATTTTTACACCACTTCTATCGGTTAAATAAGTATTGATGGAATAATTTCCGCCGGCCGTATATTCATTTGCGATGCTGGTTTCTACATTCAATATTGCTTTATTTCCGTTGATGCTTGCATGAGCAAACACCCCATCGGTGCTAATATGGGTATTGGGATAACTGTTGAGCCACACATGCCGGTAAATGCCGGCACCTTCGTAAAACCAGCCCTCGTATTGCGTTGCATCTACCCGAACAGCAATCACATTATTACGATCGTAATTAAGAAAATCTGTTACATCATAACTAACACCAACATAGCCGCTCTTGTTATTACCGAGATAAAATCCGTTGATCCATACCTGTGCATCACGAAAAATTCCATCGAACTGCACTTGGAATCGTTTGCCTGAATCGGCTTTAGCAACAATAAATTGTTTACGGTACCAGCCAATACTGGTTGCAGGAAACAACCCGCCTACAGGTTTGTACCCATGACTTTCCACATCAAAATTATCAACGAATGTAAACGGAAGCTCTACTGCCCAATCATGCGGAAGGTTGAGTGTACGCCAACTGCTGTCGTTAAACTTTGCATCAATGGAAGTACCTGCTGCTCCACCCGATTTTGAAAAGATAGTTTTAATGCCGTAGTTAAAATCTTTTTCAGGATTAGCCGCATGGCCAAACGCAAATTTCCAGTTGTTATCGATGTTTACTTGCTGACGTTGTGCAAAAGAGCCAATGCAAACAAACATTGCTGCAATAAATAGTGTACGTTGTTGCTGTTTCATAAATATTCTTTCTTTAGCTTTATTAGAGACGATTAAGAGCGGACCTCCCTTCGTGAAAAAGCTGTTTTAATAATATTGATGGTACTAAACTTTAAATATAACCACGCCGTGTTTATTAACGTAGTTGAAATCTATTCAAATTTTTACTTCATTACTTTTAGGATGATTCAGATTCCCCGTAAGGTCACTAGCTGCCTTATAAAAAAACTTTAAGAAAATCCAGATGATAAGGTTTAAAAAAGAACCCGATGTTATTGATACCCGGGATTGCTATTGTCTCGTAAGCAGCGGTAAAGTTCGGGCAAATTACCTGTTTTGATACAATTCATTTAGATAGGTTAAATCCATGTAGCAATTATGTAGAAAAATTATTGGCCCAGCCAGTCTTTAAATCCGTTTACCCTGTCCCGGCTAACAATGGTGTCTGCGTTGGAGGAAAGTGACAGCTCTAATTTGAGTCGGCCGCCGAGCCAGGTATGCACTTTTTTTACAGCGTCAATATTTACCAGCAGGCTGCGATTGATGCGGTAAAATTTATTCGGTTGCAGTTGTTCTTCCAGTTCGGAAAGATTGGTTTCCAGTAAGTATTTGTTGTTGTTGAAATCCACAGCATAGCAAAGTTTGCCATCAGCATAGCAGTAGGCAGTGATATCGGTTTTAAGGTAACTCAATTGTTGTCCCCGTTTAATGAGCAGCCGTTCTTTGTATTTCACCGCCGCCATCTCTTTCACCATTTTTAATATCTTGTCAGAAACATCACTTTCTTTTTTGGAGTAGAGTTGCCTGTACTTTACAACGGACTGCTGTAGCCCATTTTCATCAATGGGCGGTTTCAACAGATAATCTACACTGTTCACTTTAAAAGCTTTGAGTGTGTACTGATCAAAAGCAGTGGTGAATATAACTGGAGCGGTGATGGTGGCTTTTGAAAAGATATCAAAGCTTAAACCATCTGCCCGTTGAATGTCCATAAATACCAGATCAATATTTGGGGCAGATTGAAAAAACTGTATGGAAGGTTCCACACTATCAAACCTGTTTACAATGTCGATGCTATCATCTATATTCCTGAGCAGTTTGATCAGCCTGTTGGCCGCTGGTATTTCGTCTTCAATCACTACTACTTTCATGTTCGAGTGCAGTCTTATTTTTTTAGAAGTATAAATTCATAAATGGTGTTTGGTGTATAGCAAATAATGCACCCTTCAAACTATCAACTTTCAACCACCAACTTTCAACCTTCAACCACTAACCTGCCAGCAAAGGAATAGAAACTGTAAAGTTGTTGTCGCTTTCTGTTACTTGCACCGTTTTATCGCCGAGTAATTTATAGCGGTTGCGGATATTATCCAGCCCAATTCCTGTTGACTCATGTAACTGATTTTTCTTTTGCAGGTTATTACTCACTACCAACGAACCATTCTCAGCATATACATCAATCTTCAATGGTTTATCAGCAGATACAATATTGTGCTTGATCGCATTCTCCATCAGCAACTGCAGCGACAGCGGAACAATTCGCTTCTGTAATTTTTCGTCCGCCACATCAATATCAATTTCAATATTTTGCCCAAATCTTGTTTGCAATAAAAATGCATACGCCTTCAGCACATCCAGTTCATCTTTCAGCGGAATACTTTTTTCATCTTTCACTTCTAATATATGCCGGTACACTTTTGATAATTGTTGTACAAAATTAACCGCCTGTTGCGGATCGTCGGGTATAAGGGAACTGAGTGTGTTTAAATTGTTGAACAGGAAATGTGGATTCACCTGCGTTCGCAATGCGCTGAGCTGTGCAGAGAGGCTTTCCCGTTTCAACTGCTCTTTCTCCTCTACTGAATGGCGCAATTCATGCATGAAATAAATACTTTCATAAATAGCAATGATGGTAATGGTGCAGAAGATGGCTGCCGAGTTGGAATGTATCAACTTATCTGCCAGCGTAAAACCCATCGTCTCATCATTAAATGTTTTTTCAAATATCTGGCCCATTACCACATTTGCAGCAATTGTAAATACCAACACCCAGGGTGCTGAAGTGATTGGGGTTTGGAATATCTAATCCATCCATTCGCCACAGCACACCTGCCGGCGAGTTGCCTCTTATTACAATATCATTTCTTGCATCGTTGGTACCGCTTACGCCGGCAAAATTTTGTGCCATGCGGCTGGGGTCGCTTCTTGTACCCGAATAACGGAATGCTTCATCGGTACTCAGTTGCCTGGCACTAACAATTGCGGCTTCATTTAATGG
>JANPNY010000201.1:0-4434 GCA_031427745.1 Chitinophagaceae bacterium
TTGAAGCATTCCTTTTACAATAGCATCTGCTCGTTTGCCATGATGATTTATTTTTTCTTCGTTCGCTATTACATCATTCGCAATTGCGTTTGCATCATCCATATTACCCTTGTTCATTTCATCTTTCATTTCTGCCAACAATTCTTTATTTACCTCAGAAAAATTATTGACAAAGTTTAACGGGTTTTGTATTTCATGTGCAATACCGGCAGTTAGTTCTCCGAGAGAAGCCATCTTTTCGGATTGGATGAGTTGTGACTGAGTAGCTTTCAATTCGGTCAATGTCATCTCGATCCTGTTTTTGGCGTCTTCCAATTGTTTAAAATCTTCATAACGGGCATAGGCTACAGAAAAAGTATCAGCTAAGGATCTTAAAAGATTAATTTCAAATTCCACCAATACTTCCTGACCTCCTATATAAAGCATTCCCTGGGAAAAAGGAATGAAGTACAGATTAAGGGAACTAAACCTGTATTGAGAATATTGATCACTGATAGTATGATGACCTTGTGCATAAATTGATTGCACCCAATTCTGAAATTGTTCATGATCCCAATGTTCTTTATACACAGTTTTGTTTCGCCAGTTGTCTATTATTTTGATTGTTGTTTCATTATCATGCAAACCCAAATGAAGCACTGCCAGCGATTTTCCTTCTGGTGTAGAAAGATAAGCATGTACTAATTGCTCATCCTCCCGTACTATAAAAATGCCGCATCTTGAAAAAGGTACATCAAGTGTGAGAAGCTCTTTCCATACAAGTGGGGTAATATGTTCGAGATCATCTGCCGTTCGCATGGAAGCTATTTCAGCACGGATCTTGTCCAGCGATGCTTTACGCAATGCTTCTGTTGTCTGTTCTTCGGCTTTTAGAAGATCAAGAAAACGGGTATAGATCAGTCCGAATGCACGGGCAAACTGTGTCATAACAATACACTCCTCATCTGTTAAAGGCTGAATGGTGACGACATTCAGGGTGCCCTGTTCAAAAAAGAAAGAATAAAAATATTCTTCTTCATTATAAACATTCTGCTGCTGCGAAGCAACGACAGCCGTCATGCTTTGATAGTAATGAATTACCTGGTTTCCTATCAGTTTTGTAAGAGCAAAAATTCTTTGATGGTTTCGGGAAGAAATCAGGTTTTCGTATACTGGGTGAATGTAAAGACTGAAGTAATCTAATTTTTTTAATACTTCTTTATTATCAGATACGGAAGTGGTCCATAATTCCATTGCATTATTCGTATCATCGAAAATGCCAACGCCGGTGCGAATGGCTTCTATACCCAATTCTTTAAGCTCATGAAATAAAACTGCTGATGCTTCTGATAGCTCCGCACTATTCCGCATAGTCATTGTTCTGTTGCGGATTTTTTCCAAAGACGCTTCTACTACTAGCTTCCGGTTTATCTCCAGTAGCTCTTTTTCAAGAGCTTTATTTATCTTCTTTAATTTTTTTATTTCTTCTTTCTCCATGTTTGCAATAGTATAAATTAAAGCAGAACAATTAATTCGTTCAAAAAAATCAGTACCTCAATTACTACATAAAATAAAAGGTGCAAAAGGAAAAGAACATTTACCAATTACACCATGAAAATTTTGTTTAACAGACCCGGACGCCATATTATTCAGCAGTCATTGGATCAATTACAGTAGAAATTTGAGTGATACTGTTTGCCGGAAACCCACCAAGCCGGGCATGTTCCAATATAAGTTCTTCGCTTGGGGCCCAATAAATACAATATATTTTATCCCCTGCAACATAACTATGTATCCATTGAATCTCAGACCCAAGGGTACATAAAACCTCATTTGATTTTTTTGACATAGCCTTGAGCATTTCAGGAGTGAAGGCACAGGCTTGTGGCACATTCCGTTCAATGATAAATTTGGGCATATAATTGATTTTTGTTTCAGGATTATCAAAATGACTTTTCGGACCAGTTAATCTTTTCCAAGGTAACAAATTTTGGGGGTACGGACACAAATCTGGATTTGCATTATAAAGGAATACTTATTATAAACTCACTCCCTTCCCCTTCTTTTGTTTCCACCTTTAACTCACCACCATGTGCTTTTACAATATCATAACTTAAGCTCAAACCCAATCCTGTTCCCTGCCCCGTTGGTTTGGTGGTAAAGAATGGCTGAAAGATTTTATCCAGTATTTTTTGGGGAATGCCGTTACCGTTGTCCTTTACCCTTATCAAGGCCCCCCTGCCCCCCAAAAGGGGGTTCAAAGAAGTGCTCACTGTTACAGTTGGTTCATAACCGGCGATGCCTTGCTTTGATTTTTCATTCACCACGTAAAATGCATTAGTAATTAAATTCAATATCACTCTTCCAATATCTTGCGGAACGATGTTGATATTGCCAATGCTTGTGTCAAAATCTGTTTTCATGGTGGCGTTGAAGTATTTATCTTTTGATTTTAATCCATGATAAGACATTCTTAGATATTCATCACACAGTGCATTGATATCTGTTGGTTCTTTAACACTGTTGCTACTTCTTGAATGTTGCAGCATTCCTTTTACAATAGCATCTGCTCGTTTGCCATGATGATTTATTTTTTCTTCGTTGCTAATCACATCATCTGCAATGGCATTTACTTCATCCAGGTTTCCTTTTTTGATTTCATCTTTTAGCTCAATTAGTAACTCTTTGTTTACCTCCGAAAAATTATTAACGAAGTTGAGTGGGTTTTGAATTTCATGTGCAATGCCTGCAGTGAGTTCTCCAAGGCTAGCCATTTTTTCGGATTGTATCAGTTGAGATTGTGTGGCTTTAAGCTGTGATAAAGTGCTTTGAATTTCTTCTTTCTGTTGAAACAATAAAACATTAGCTTTTTGCTTGCGCCGGTTATTTCGGTACAGGATAAAAGCAACTATTAAAAACATTACCAATCCTGCCAGCAGTCCATATTGTGTTAATTTAGTTTGATATGCTTTTTTTGCAGCGTCAATTTCTTTTTGATGTTCTTCCTGTTGGGTAACCAATGTTTGAATGGCTTGTATGTTGCCCGTGCCAAACACACTGTCTTTATAAATATTGGCTATTTTAAGATATCGCAGCGATTCTTTGGTATCCCGTTGTTCATATAACTCACTCAATAAAGCAGCGGCTTCAAGAATGCTGGTTTTTTGAGAAATGGCCAACGATTCATCCAGCCCTTTGGTTGCATAATAAATGGCAGAATCAGGTTGGTTTATAGTCTTGTAAAATGATGCGATTTTGTTATAGCCTCCTGCAGCAGCCCTTCGTTCATTATTCTTAATGGAAATTTGAAGACCCTTTTGGTAAAAATTCAGTGCCTCCTTATAGTTTACTGATTTCATTTTTATGTTACCTAGTATTTCATAAGTTTCCGGTTCCTCCCGGCCCTTCTTTCGAAAATTCTCAATGGCCTGCTGCACATAATATAGTGCCGAATCTAATTGATTCATTGCTTCCAAAACTACTGCTATGTCTTTTTTAGCATAAGCAAATGCTTCTATATTGCCATTGGTTGCACAAATTGATTCTTGTTTTCGCAAATATGTTAAAGCTTTAGGATAGTCTTTTAAAATAATGTACGTTTCGCCAATGGCATTCAGCGCTCCTGCGTTGTTTTCCAGGTGATTTGCATTTCCAATTTGCAGCGCCTTAAATGCCATTTCAAGAGCCTTAGGTAAATTGCCCCTTTGCTGTGTGGTAATACTTAAAAATGACAAGGCCAATATTTCTCCTGCCGGATAATTAATTTGACGGGCAGCGGTTAAGGCCTGCTGTCCATAAAAAAGGGAAGAGTCAGTATTTCCCAAACGATACGCCAGGCACAGTCTTGCCATTTCCTTCACACGGCTGGAGTCGTCTTTGGCAATCGCCAATTGATGGTGCAAGCTGTCAATTGCTTCTTTGGTTTGTGCAAAGCCAACGCTCCATGCAAATGCGAAAAGAATGGTTAGTCGAAATGTCTTTATCATTATATTAAATAATTGGTAATTGAATAATAAATTCTGTTCCCTCATTTTCAATTGTATTTACTTTTATTTCTCCACTGTGTGCTTTTACAATATCATAACTTAAACTTAAACCTAAGCCTGTTCCTTGTCCTGTTGGCTTTGTTGTAAAGAAGGGTTGAAATATTTTATCTACTATTTTTTGCGGAATGCCGTTGCCATTGTCTTTTACAGTAATCAAAACTTTGCCCCCAGCCCCGCTGGCCAGCGGGGGGCCGAGTCTTTTGGTAGTAACAGTTACTACAGGTTCGTATTCTTCACTCCTCTTCAGGGGATGGGGGCTTTTCTTTTTTTCATCCACTGCATAAAATGCATTGTTGATTAATTTCAAAACGACTCTTCCAATATCCTGTGGAATAATATTGATGCTGACAATGGTTTCATCAAAATCTGTTTTCAATGTTGCATTGAATGACTTGTCTTTTGCACGAAG
>JANPNY010000202.1:0-8914 GCA_031427745.1 Chitinophagaceae bacterium
GATGGCATTGGAACGCACGCCCTTGGGGCCATATTGAACGGCCAGGCTCTTGGTCAGCGCGAGTCCCAAAAACGATACATAAAGGACGATACTATCAATGTAATTGCTATAAACACTAAGCAAATACCCCAGGACATTAGCATGGAGGGAGCAGGCGGCGGGCCAGTGGGCGGCTTATTGTTATTCACCTGATTGAAATAAGCCATAACACTTCCAATTGTAAATATCAGTGGCTGGTGTACCAGGTAAATAGAGAAAGACCAGTCGCCCAGCCGCTGTAGTGCTTTGGTGGCAAATAGTTTATCAATTGATTTACTTCCGTATGCGGCTGACAGTAGGATGAAGGGCAAGAAACTCACTGAAATTACATCCGGCAATCCAAAATGCATACTTGTAAAAAGTGCCAATGACGCTATTCCCATAGCATATCCGTTGGCCAATATTTTTTTACCCCATTCAATTACAAAACCCTGGTACATCATCATCCCCAAAACAAATCCACACAAGCATCTTAAAAAGCCAAACTGGTAAGCCACATTGATGCTTAAATCTGCAGGATCTATTTTTACAAAAGGGATTTCCTTTGGAATTGTTACCAGGGGAATAATAAAAAAAGTAATACACAAGTATCCGGCAAAGCATAAAAAAGCAATGGCCGTTTTGCCGGTAGCCGTTAGCCTTGTAAAAGGCCGCACCAAAAAAGGAAAAATCATATAGGCCCACCATTCGGTACTTATAGACCAGGAAGCATGCACCCAACTAAACCAGTTATGAAAGTTCATGGAATGCAGCAATAATATGTTGGTGATAATTGAAAACCCGGAATTTTCAATTTGTATAACAGGCTCTTTTGGTATGCCAAGCCTTGCAGTAATAAAGAAAAGCACAATTGTGTAAAGCAGGGTAATAAAATGTAATGGATATACTCTTGCAAAACGGGCAATGGCAAACTTTTTAAATGCTGCTGCACTAATGCCAGTTGAAAATAATTTACCATACACATGGCACATAATAAAGCCACTTAACACAAAGAAAAAGTCTACCATTAGGTACATCCTGTTGAGCAAACTGGTATGATTTGCCAGGTTGCCACCCATTAAACCTACATGAAATACAACGGTTAATAAGGCTGCAATACCTCTAAGGGGCGTTAAATTAGGAAAGTAAAAAACTGGTTTCAATTTGATGGTATTTAGTTATGGATAATATTTTAAATATTACCCCAATATATTAAACTACTGTGATAAATAACTATTATATAGGTTTTAATTTTTTGGGTATGGGTAGCGAGAAGGTAGTACCCTTATCTGTAAAACCTTTTTTCAATTGTTCAAAACGATATGATACTTTTCCCTCAGGCCACGGCTATATAATCATCATTTTAATAAATAGTTCTGTCATTTATCTTTTCCAATGACTCAATGGCTTTCCTGTCTTCGGGATAATTAGTGGTGTTGTATTTGCCGGCTGCTATGGTAGTTGTTGAAACAAGGAGCATAATAATTACAGTAACCATTATCATCTTACAAATAAGTTGTTTCATTTTTGTTTTTTATTTAAGTGTGAAAGGTTTTTTTTGTACATAAGCATATCGGGAAGTACACTGATTGCTGCAACCATTTTTGTTACTATTTTATCTTAACCACATCTTCAATTACTTTATGAAATTTGGAAAATACCAAGGGGTCGTGCCCCGGAAGAATCAGGTCAATATTTTTTACCATTGCACGCATTCTTTTCAAATTCTGCAGATAAGCATTGGTATCAAAAGTTAAAGGGATCGGCAGCAGGTTAACTAGGTTGTAATAGAGCCAACTATTATCCGATGCGATAATGACTTTATCGTTACCAGTACCTACCAAAACATACTGCGATTCGTACGTGTGCTTAGACCCGGTAAAGACCCGTATACCCGGCATAATTTCCACACTATCTCCATTTATTAATTGTAGCTTTTTGTCTAGCTTCTTTTGTTTTATTTTTAATACATCCTTTGTGTTAAAGCCACTTGAATCAATATTATTTTGCCAGGCAGTACCAACAAAATAATTAAAATCCTGCTCTTGCATCCAAAGCATTGCATTGGGAAAAAGATCAATGCCGCCAACATGATCCCAGTGGGGATGAGTAAGGATGATATCTGTAATACTTGCGGGATCAACATTCATTTTTTTCAGCATTTCATCAGGCAGAACATAATTAAAGCCCTGCATATTGTATCTAGGTGGGGTTTCAGTAAAGCCTGCATCCACCAATATATTTTTTCCATTTTTACCTTTTAATAAATACAGCATGTAGCAAGGCTGCACACTGTCTTTGGAAGTAGAACCAACTGCAAAAAGAGTGATCGGAAATTTAAATTTTAGGGATGCAAATTTTAGGGCATAAATTTCATAGCTGTTGTTTTGACTTAATGCTTTAAAGCCAGTTACTACAAAGAATAAAACTGATACGACAAACTTTAGTTTTGATTGTACATTTTGAATAAAAATCATAGCGAAAAATTTATTATGTTTTAGTAATTGAAACGCATAAATAAGCAGTGTCTTTATAGTCACAGCCCCTAAGCCTAAAATAAATGAGTAGCAATCCATTTGGCAAAACTTTGCCACAAGGCTGAATGGCTGTTGGGTATAATTAAAAATGTGATAGCGATGATTGATAAAAAAACACCCATCGGAAAGGCTGATCTTTTTTGTTTAATATCTGCTATTAACCAACCTAGCGTTAAAAGAGCAGTAACCCCTACCATTGATGGAATAGCGATCATTGGCGGTAACCCACAAAAAACTATTAGAAAACGCCCTAATCCAGGTCCTAAAATCATTAAACCTATCGATGCAAAAAACCGTAGATGAAAGGATGTTTTCTTTTTATAATAAATGCCCAGGCCATACAGGATACTTATATAAAACATATCAGGAATACCGCTAACCATGCCTGCTAAAGCTTCAATTTCGCCTGCAGCTTTTATGTTTTTAAAATAGCTTGCCCGGCTAACAAGAAAAAATGAGAGTACCAATAATGGAAATATAAAATAGGAAGCTTTTCCAACTATTTTGTGCAACCGAAAGTTTTTTGTCCTGATAAAAATTGGCTGGGCAATCAGAATCAAAATCCAGGTAAGCATTATCACGCCATGAAAATGATGTGCCCAGGTAAAGCCATCAAAATTGGGGAACTTCACTAAATAGGTTTTATAAAATCCAGCAAAGCTGATGAGCAGCAGAAAAACAAAATAGTAAATAAGCCGGTTGGTTATACCGTTATTATTTTTTAATTTTTGCTGAGATAGTTCTGAGTTAATCATTTATTGAGTTTGGTTGGTTAAGGTAAATTTCAGCTTCTCTTAATTTTTTTCTAACAGCTATTAGTGAATAGCAATATTTGTGAGTGAGCAGTAGTATTTGCCCCGTGAACGGGTTCAGTAGGCTTTCTTTAAACCATTCCCTCAAAAAACAGGTTATTCGCCAAAAGCATTAGGCAATGCTGCCTGGTTTAATTAATTTTAAATATGCAGTTAACTGTGCAGCGAGTCTGTCTGTTTTTCTTTTTGTATGTGGTAAACACTTGTGTGTGTATTGCACAGGATACGTTGGTATTAAACGGTCAGCCCAACTGGAAGCAATCAATAGATATTGCGGACAATTGTTTTATTTACCAGGAACGGGCTGATACCGCACTCTCATTTGATGAAGTAAAAAAGAAAGTTTTTGTTCCTTACCGAAATGAATGGCGAAAACAAAAATCCGGAACAAGGCCTTTAATTATTCAATGGAAAAAATTCACTGTTCGCAATACCTCTTCAACAGATACGGTAAGCCTTAGCATAAGTACCGTTCATTATTTTACTCGGCTTTATACCGATAATGAATTGATAGCAAAAAGTGGAGCTTACGAAACCAGGGGCTATCATCCGCCAAATAGTACCGGGGGGTATGATCGGGGGCGACTTCCAGTGATAGTTCCGCCACAAAGCACTATCACCTATTGGCTCCGTACAGAAGACAGGCAAAATCAACTCATTCCTCCCCTGATTTACCTGGAAACAAGATTTACAGGGTTCGCTGCTGAAGTAGAAAGCGTTTTTGCTGCCAGGTATCTTTTCCTGGTACTTTCCTGTATGACCGGATGCTTTTTATTCATCGGTATTTATGCGGCGTATAATTATTATCTCTACCGCCATCCTTCTTTCCTTTGGTATATATGCTATACCATTGCAGCTTTTTTTTCTGGCCTGCACTGGATGGATATCAGGCTGGGTATGTTTATGTTTTCGCCGCTGCTGCATGATATTATTTTTTCGATATTCCTTTATTTAATACCGGTACTGTACAGCTTTTTTATTGGCAGCATGTTGCAGTTAAATGTACATTTTAAAAAAGGCTGGTTGCTTGTAAAGTTCATTGTAGCTGTATCCATTTTTCAGATGTTATTAGAGTTTATTGAAGTGCGGTTTGATTGGTTTCCATTCAATAAAAATTATTATGGCAATTTTTTAAACATCTCCCCGCTTGTACTGCTCAACATCGTTTTATTGATTCTTACTGCAAAAAGTAAAGACCCGGTGAAATGGTTTTTATTTGTTGGTATAACAAGCCTGATTGTATTTTGGTGCCTCCCGCTTTTCAATTTGTACGCCCCTTCCGAAGAGATAAACCAGGAATTATTTCTGGTTATTAATTTCCCCATTGTTTTTTTGTTGTTAGGGTTAATAATCGAAGCCATCTGCTTTTCTTTTGCATTAACTTACCGCAGCAAGCTGGTATTGTTAGAAAAAAATAAGTTGGAAAAAGTACACAGTGAACAACTGGAAACTGCCCTTCAACAAAGAACTGCTGAATTGAATGTAAAAAATAAACTGGTAGAAACGCAAAAAATAAAACAGCTAGAAACCCTGTTTGAAAAGAAAATTGCCGAAACAGAAATGACAGCATTGCGTGCACAAATGAATCCGCATTTTATTTTTAACTGCCTCAATTCCATTAAGCTGTACACATTGGAAAATGATTCACAAACAGCCTCCGGATATCTTACTAAATTCTCTCAACTTATCCGGCTGGTGCTGGAAAACTCACGTTCAGAAAAAGTAACATTACAAAAAGAACTCGAGACACTTAAACTCTACATAGAACTGGAAGCCATGCGCTTTAAAAACAAAGTAAAGTATCAGATAAATGTAGTGCCACACATCGATCAGCAATACATTGAGATACCGCCCTTATTGCTACAACCTTATGTAGAAAACGCTATCTGGCATGGCCTGATGCACAAACCCGAAGGTGGTAATATTACCATTGATATAGCTCAGCCGGATGAATATTTATTGCACATTGAAATTAGCGATGATGGTATTGGGCGTGAGATGGCAGGGCAGCATAAAAGTAAATCTGCCACCAGGCAAAAATCATTCGGCTTAAAGATGACCTCTGAAAGATTGGATGCCATCAACCATATCTATCAAACCAATACCGAAGTAAAAATTTTTGATTTGGTAGATACGGAAGGTAATGCTGCCGGCACTAAAGTAATTATAGAAATACCGTTGTAAAAAGCCTCCCTGCCCTCCAAAGGAGGGTTCTGGAGTCCTTATAATTAAAGCAGCCGTTATATTTTCAAATTAGAAAAACAAGCAAAAAAACATTCAAAAAAAATAAGCAAAAAATAAGCAATATTGAAAAACATTTCCAACATAACGAGCCAGGAACCCTCCGGAGTCTCTCCCGATAATATCGGGAGAGGGCAGGGAGGCATGAAAGCAATTATCATTGATGATGAACCAGATTGTGTAAAACTCCTGGCACTGCAGTTGAAAATGTATTGCCAGCAGGTGCAGGTAGTTGCAGCCTGTACCACAAGCACTGAGGGTGTGTTGAAAATTAAAGAACTGCAACCGGATATTGTATTTTTAGATATAGAAATGCCTGTAATGAACGGCTTTCAGTTATTGGAGCAGTTAGGGCAAATCAATTTCAGTCTTGTATTTGTAACCGCTTACGATCAGTTTGCAGTAAAGGCTTTTCGCTTTAATGCATTGGATTATTTACTAAAACCTATTGATGGAAAAGACCTGACCAAAGCAGTAGAAAAAGCAATGATGCAGCGGCCCGATCAGCAACAGTTACGTTCGCTAAAACAACATTTACATGCAGGCGAAAAACATCAGCCGGATAAAATTGCACTTCCCTTTAAGAACGGCGTAACATTTACAGAGATTAAAAACGTGTTGTACTGCGAAGCTGATAATAACTATACCAGGTTTTTTATTGCAGGCGGCCAACAGTATTTGGTTTGTAAAACTTTGGGTGATATTCAGGAAGTGCTGGAGGAAAGAAATTTTGTAAGGGTGCACCGGCAGTACCTTGTTAATCTTGACCAGATAAAAAAATATGTACGTGGCGAAGGAAATTATTTAATCATGAGCAATGATGAAAGTATACCTGTTGCAAGAAACAAAAAAGAAAAATTGATTGAACGTTTTGGGTGGTTGTAACAATCTTCATTTCTAAGAAAACAAAATAGGTCAACTATTTGTAAGCCGCTTAAGTCCCTCGTTTTCCAGGCGATCTCAATGCAATAGTCCAAAGCGAAAACAACTGCTTAAACATATACAACACTATCGATATCGGCAAGTTTCGATGCTGCGGCACAATGTGCACCCAATGCCTTTTAAACAACAAAACTTTTGTGGTGCTTGCTTGCCTAAAAAGTAATAAAGACAACTGTAAGACTTGGGCATAAATTCGGACTGCGTCTCGCCCCGGAAGTATCGAAAATCAGCATGCGCTCAAAATAATTGCCACATAATATTCATAAAATGAATTTCAGGAATTACATTGAATCACTATTCAACTAAAAATTGCAACATGTTTATAAATGCTATTGAAACTATTCAACAATTTACACGGCCCATTCATACCATTGTAAGGTATTATGGTAACGATTTTGCAACTCCGTGGACGGGTACTATGTTTTTTGTAAATGACCAGGGAATTGCCATTAGCTGCAGGCATATTGCAGAAAATATAATTAATTCGGAAGCTATCAATCAGCGATACATTTTAATTAAAAAAGAAAAGGATTC
The DNA here is from genome assembly GCA_031427745.1 of Chitinophagaceae bacterium. Taxonomy (GTDB): domain Bacteria; phylum Bacteroidota; class Bacteroidia; order Chitinophagales; family Chitinophagaceae; genus Ferruginibacter. The sequence goes on from JANPNY010000202.1 coordinate 7,085, forward strand.
CTTTGGAACAAAAACCGATGGCAAATACAAAAAGCAAATGGCTGCACTGGAGGCAACGTATGGATTGATAAAACAGGAGAGTGTTATTGAAATCAGGAATACCATTATGGATTCTTTTGATTCAATAACATCGATTGATTGTATTGTGCACCCAACACTTGATTTAGCTATATTAAAATTTCACGGGTACAATAAAATTTTATATAATTCCCATGCTACTTTCATAAAAAACGGAAGTGAAATCAAACAAGGAAAATACCTGTGCAGATACGGTTATCCATTCCCTGAATTTAATAATTTTCAATACGATTCATCAACAGATAATATAGAATTTACCACAACCGGAAATGCCGGTACGCCTGCTTTTCCGTTGGATGGTATTGTTACAAGGCATCTGGGAGATGGCAGTAAAATTATTGGAATTGAAATGAGTACACCCGGGCTTAAAGGTCAAAGCGGAGGTCCGCTTTTTGACACAAATGGATTAATTTATGGTATGCAGTATGCTACCAATCATCTTCATTTAGGGTTTGATATGAAGAGCAAAGAAATTACCAGTGAAGGGAAGAAAATAAAAGTAACCAATCAGCCATTTCTCCATGTGGGGCATTGCGTGCATGTTGACATTATCAAAGAATTTCTTACTTTAAATAATATTAGTTTTCATCAACAGTAATAATATTTTTTACCTGCAATTTATTTTAGAAAGGGGGGCGTAGACTTTTTAGACTGCGGCCACAAATAGTGGCCAGGTATTACTGCAGGTGTGGAATTCATTGAACGTCCGGAACCGCTGATGATTAAAGATAAAAAAGTAAAAGTTAACAAACAAAAGCTCAGCGATGCTTGTCCTGTCCAGATGATGTTGATTGTGATAAAATGCCCATTAATACAACGTCAAGCCGCACTTGCACCAATACGTGTTGTGTGATGGCGTTTTCGAAGTGTCTATTCGTTAGCTTCCTTTAGCGCTAGTAATTCAATTTCAGCTGACAAACGGAAATCTGTTTGTTTTATTTTTTCGATGAGTGGCTTGATAGATGGAATTACTCCGGTAAGTTTGGCTTTGATAATTACACCAATTGTTCCTGTGAAAATTAAGCCGAGTTGGTCAGCAATTTTTCTAGCCTTATAGTCATCTAAAATGATAGTACTGTCTGGAGTTTCAAGAGCCAAAGCTATTGCACTAGATTCGCCTTTGTCAATTTGCATTTCCAAAAGCTGCTGTCTATACTTGTCTTTTACGGCTACTATTTCAATCCATTCGGGAAGCGTTTCCCCATATTCGGTTGCGATGTCAGGAGTTGTTACAATTTGCCCATAAACTTTACGTAAAAGCTCAAGTTCGCCAATGTTAGTCAAAATAATGAAGCAACTAGTATCAGAGATTATTGTCTTATGCATTAGCTACATCCCTTGATAAGTCTGGTGCAGGAAAATTAAATATAGAAACCCCGTAGCTACCTAACAATTCAGCAAAAGTCCGTTTTGTCAAGCCTGCAACCTCTGCCGCTTGTCCAAGAGAAAGTTTACCTTGTTCATAAAGACGGGTTGAAACAAGCATTGCAAGATCTCTGTTATCTACGTCTAAAGAGTCTGGTATATTAAGTGTCAATGTTTTCATAGGTCAAATATAATATTTTTCAAGGTCTGCTCAAATTTTTAGAGTGTTTCTGTACGCTTTCACACAACGAGCAGGGCTTGCTGCAGAGCTGGAATTCAATGCTTGTCCTGCCCGGAACCGCTGCTGATTAAAGATATAAAAGTACAAGTTAACAAACAAAAGGCCAGCGATGTTAGTCCAGCCCAGATGAAGTATAACAGCGATAT
>JANPNY010000203.1:0-1896 GCA_031427745.1 Chitinophagaceae bacterium
ATTATCATCAAATACTATTTATACATTCACTGTTACTGCTACCAATTCTGGCGGAACTTCAACAGCATCTAGTGCATCTACCGCAGTAACTACAATATCAGGAGCACCAACCATCGGCACTGCAACCGTATCTAGTTCAACGAAATACGCCCATACAGCAGTTGGTAGATGATTACGAAATGATGGATGGAAGTAAATTCGATTGGAATAACCCCACTCACAAGGCTGCTCCATTCACCAATCGTGACCCTCGTTTTGTCGCTAGTATACTGTACGATGGCGCAGATTGGAAACCAAGACCTAGTGATGTAAAAGGAAAAGATCCTGCAAACCAGATACAAACCGGTTATTATGACAACGGTTCCGGAGGAAAAGTGAATGGTATTGATACCCGTGAGTCTGAAGTTGAAAACTGGAATGGCAGCCGTACGCATTACTATACAAGAAAATTCATCGATCCAAATCCTGCACTTCCGGATAATCAATCGAATGCACAGCTGATCCCCTGGCCATTTATTAGGTACACAGAAATGGTGCTGAATTATGCTGAGGCTTGTATCGCATTGGGAGAAGAAACAGAAGCAAAGAACTGGTTAAACAAAATCAGGTTCCGTGCCGGTATGCCAGCTATTACAGCTTCGGGCGCTGAACTGGTGGACAGGTATCGCAACGAAAGAAGAATTGAATTGGCGTATGAAGAGCACCGCTATCATGATGCCCGCAGATGGATGATACCGGCTCAAACCGTTGGCCGTGGTATTAAAGCGATTAATGTAACTGCTACATTAAAACCAGGTAAAACAGCATTAGTACCTTACAGGCATGATACTACTGTTTATACGTATACTTATGCATCTGTCGATAATACAGAAAATGAAACCAGGATATGGACAGATAAAATGTATTACAGGGCTATCAGCAGAGATGAAGTAAAAAGAAATGCCAAACTGGTAAATAACCCAGGGTTCTAACTACTATTTAGTTTAATTAAAAAAATCTATTCCTAATCAGGAATAGATTTTTTTTATAGATTACCTTTTCAAAATGAATAAAAACCGCCTGTATAATTACATAATTGTTATTGTGTTTTTGTTTTTTTACGGATGCAATCAACCAACTACAGCGCATAAAGAAGATACCAGCCAACAGCTGTTTAAACTGCTGGGTCCCGAGCAAACCAATATCAGTTTTCAAAACACACTTACCGAGGGATTGAATACAAACATACTGATGTATGAGTATTTCTATAATGGAGCTGGCGTGGCTTCAGGCGATTTTAATGGCGATGGAAACGTTGATCTGTATTTCACCTCCAATATGGGCGATAATAAATTTTACCTTAATAAAGGCGACCTGCAATTTCAGGATATTACTGCAATATCCGGAGCAGGCGGAAGGCAAGGCCCATGGAAAACAGGTGTAAATGCAGTTGATATTAATGCCGATGGTAAACTTGATTTATATCTCTGTTATTCGGGAGCATTACCGCCCGAAAAAAGAGCCAACCAGCTTTTTATTAATACCGGAAACGATGCCGGAGGAAATCCAATATTTGAAGAAAAGGCTGCGGCGTATGGATTAGCCAGCACAGGATTCAGCAATCAATCTTACTTTTTTGACTGTGATAAAGATGGTGACCTCGATATGTTATTGCTGAATCATAACCCAAAAAATTTACCCCTGTTAAATGAAGGAGGTACAGCACAATTATTTAAACAGGATAACCCAGATAAAGGCCTAAGGTTGTACAAACAAACCAACGGTAAGTTTTCAGATGTAACGGTAGCCTCCGGCATCAATGGCTCGGAGTTAAGTTATGGTTTGGGGCTCGGGATTTCAGATTTTAATGAAGATGGATGGCCTGATTTTTATGTGTCAAACGATTACTCGGTCCCC
>JANPNY010000204.1:0-2536 GCA_031427745.1 Chitinophagaceae bacterium
ATAGTTTTTTCCTCCAAGCCGGTTGATCAGGTTAATATTTCTGGACGTAATTTCTCTTCCATAGGTCATTATTTTCTTAACCGGAAAATGTAGGATCGGGATCAAATATGCCAGCCTTCCAAAATTATGCACCAGGTCAAACTCTTTCCGGTGCTGCCACAAAAACTTCCAGGCAGTTGGCATTGCCTTAAGAGCATCCACTTTTTTAGGCGGAAAGCCTTCCTTTCCAAAATCATGCACCGTACAACCTGCTACAGAAGAACCGCTGGTAATTACCAGATGTACATCATGCCCCATTTTATGGTATTCCTTTGCAAACATTTCAACCAATCGCTCATGCCCTCCATAGCCTTTAAGAGGAATCATAATACCTGGATCCATTACGATCAATATTTTCATTTAATTCAGCAAATTATTTTACTTTGTAATTACTATCCCTAACATTTAAATTTTAAAACACATAGCGTAATCTAATAACCGGAAAGCTAATTTTTATTTTCACACTCTTCCCAAAAACATTTTCAGCTTTTTTGCGCTCTTCCATCCGATTATTTTAGATAATAGAATAAACAAGCCCCCTCCACCCAAATTGATATCTGAACCGCCGAGTTTCCTTATTTTCCCTTCCGCTTTATTGCAAAGTTCCGGGTGATCCGGATAGAATTGATAAACCCACTTTTGATATACATTTGCACAGGCAAGTCTGCTACTGGTATCATTTTGAACTTCTAATATCCTTTCAATACCCAGGGTCAAAGATTGATAGGCCGAATTCATATGTTTGGCTGATTTCTTCCCCGACAAATTTCCAGATAAACCACTCCGATACATTAAAACTGCATCGTCACAAAAAAACACTTTTTCACTACTCGATATTATCCTTACCATATATTCAAAATCATCAATCAGGCTCAATGCTTCGTTCCATAATCCAGCCTTTTCAATTATTGTACGAGGAATCAAAAATATCCCTGGCTGCATCATATTGGCACCTGAATAAATCAGCGAATTGATAAGCCAATCTATTCCTCTTAAATCTTTATAGATTTTTTCTGGTGCCAGTTTAAAATCCGATCTGTCAGCAGTATAAAATCTGCCCCATTTTGCCGAGACGATACAATCCTGGTTATCTCCTAATTTTTGTAATTGCAGTTCAATACATTCCGGATTAATTAAATCGTCTGCATCCATAAATTTTATAAACTCACCCTTACTTAGTTTATAAGCTGTATTTCTGGCGGCAGCTGCGCCTTTATTTGACTGCAAAAGATATTTAAGTCGATGATCGGCAATACTATTTAATATATTTTCGGTATCATCTATTCCACCGTCAATTATTACAATAATTTCTAAGTTTTGATAAGTCTGTTTTAACAAACAATCAATCGTTTCTCTTATATATTTTTCACTCCTGTAAGCAGGAATACAAACGGATACCAATGGTGTATTCAAAAACAAAACGCTTTGGATTTACATTTTTATTGTCGGCTATTTATCAAAATGAGTTACCGGTAATTAGTAACTCATTTTGTAAGAAGTTGATATGCTGATTAAAATATCTCCCGGAATTAAAACACCTACTAAAGAAACATTCTTCATTGTAAACATACCAACAAAACGAACTTAGAGCAGGCAAAACCTTGTTCGCTTATGCCCACTATTGGGGCAATCCGATTTTATTCAACAGTTTTTTAAATTCCAATATATCAACAATCGTACAGTCGTTTTTCGCATTGTTATCTATCGGCTTTGATCCCCCCGACATAAAATGATAATTCAAATTAATAAGCTTTGATATCAACCAAAAACAGGGATTGATATGGGAATCATTGAAAATATCAATTACAGCAGTCCTCGGATTACAAAACACCAGGTTAGTAAAAGCACTGCCATGCGACCCTATAATAATTGCCGACTCCGAAAATAACTTTGCCTGTTCAGCAACACTCATTTCCTCACAATCAACAACCTGGAAATGATGCTTTGATAAACAGGCTGTCAGCTCATCTTCATTTACAATAGCCCTTCTTCCTGTTTTTCTCCGGCTGATATAAAGCCTTCTGAAAGGAGGTTGCGTGCTGATGCAATCTTTAAACAATGTTCGTAAAAAATTAACCTGCGTTGGCTGTGGCTGGTCAAGTGGACCTGCCAGGGATGGCACTAACAGGCTATCGGCCTTAATATGGAAATTCCAGTTTTCATTGGAAGCAATAATTTTATGTAAAGGAATAGCAAGCCTGGATAATGTTTCTGTTTGAAATGGCAACCTGGTAAACCCTGTTATAAAATAATCTACCTGATTCAATGAAATGGCTTTAGCAACCATTGCCAGTCTTGGTAATATATCCATCATCCAGTGATAATAAATATTTGCACCAGCTGTACCAATCACGGCAGTATTACCTTTAAACCCTTTGGCTTTTACCTGTTTGATAGTATAATAAATGGAATGTTCAATTCCCAGGCCTTTATTAAATTCCCTGGATACATCGCTGATAAAATAATCACCAGCCGCAATTACGGCTCCATTAGTACC